>NZ_JBEYID010000019.1:0-164803 GCF_040635605.1 Streptosporangium sp. NPDC006930
TCGACCTCGAGATCATCGCCACCCTCCCAGAAAAACAACAGGCCGAACTCCACCACGTCCCCGCCAACACCCGCCTCGTCTCCTTCGTCCCCCTGCACGCCCTCGCCCCCACCTGCTCGGCGATCATCCACCACGGCGGCGGCGGATCCTTCTCCACCAGCCTCGTCAACGCCGTCCCCCAACTCATCCTCGCCGACATGTTCGACGCCCCCCTCAAAGGCCGACTCCTCGCCCAGCAAGGCGCCGGCCTCACCCTGCACAGCAGCCAGGCCACCGGACCCAGCGTCCGCGAACACCTCCTACGCCTCCTCAACGACCCATCCCACACCCACGCCGCCCAGCGACTCCGCCAGGAAACCCTCACCACCCCCGGCCCCAACCAACTCGTCCCCGAACTGGAAAGACTCACCGCCCAACACCGCGACACGGCGGGCTGAGGCCGGGCGCGGGCGATCAGACGACGTGGACCTCGGGCACGTACAGGATCCATTTGCCGCCCGCCTCGCGGAAGGCGCGCTCCTTGGCCATGATCTCCTCGGCGTGGTTCCAGGCGAACAGCAGCGCGTAGTCGGGGTACGGCTCGGCGAACGCCGAGGGCTCACGAACCGGGATGTGCGATCCGGGGGTGAGTTTGCCCTGCTTGGCGACTGTGGTGTCGCAGACGAACGGGACCAGCTCCGGGCCGATGCCGCAGTAGTTGGTCACCGTCGCGCTCTTGGCGGTCGCCCCGTAGCCCACGACCCGCTTGCCGTCGTCGCGCAGGTCGCGCAGCAGGGCGACGAGGTCGTCGCGGATCCGCTCGACGTTGCGTGCGAAGCCCTTCAGCGTGGGCATGGCCGCGAGGTTGCGCTTGTTCTCGTCAGCCAGCAGCTCGGCCACCGCGGCCGTCGGCGTCCTCGCGCCCGCGTGGGCCAGCGTGTAGCGGACCTCGCCGCCGTGCACCGGGAGCCTCTCGACGTCGACGAGCTCCAGGTCGAAGCGGGCGGCCATCGCCTGGACCGCGCGGACGGTGAAGAAGTAGAAGTGCTCGTCGTAGATCTGGTCGAAGGACGTGCGCTCGACGATCTCGGAGAAGTAGGGGTCCTCGAACACGAAGACGCCGGTCGGGGCGAGCAGCGCGGTCACCCCGCGCAGGATCGACTCGATGTAGGGGATGTGGCACAGGGTGTTGGCGGCGTAGATGACGTCCGCCCTGCCGTCGGTGGCGAGGATGTCCCTCGCGGTCGTCTCCTCGAAGAAGTCCTTGCGGACGCGGATGCCCTTGGCGTGCGCCATCTCCGCCACCCCTCCGGACGGCTCCACCCCCAGGTGCCTCACCCCGGCGTCGGCGATCGCCTTCAGCATCACCCCGTCGTTGCAGCCGAGCTCGACCACGAACGGGTCCTCGCCGGTCAGCTCGGTGGCGAGCAGCCGCCTGGCCAGCTTCTCGAAGTGCGCGCGCATGACGGCCGAACCCGAGGACACGTACGGGTAGTCCTCGTGGAACATGCGGTCGCGGGGGATCTCCTCCATCAGCTGAACCATCGTGCACGACTCGCATATCCCGACGGCGAGCCGCACGAAGAATTCGTCCGCGAAATCGTCGGAACGGACGAACGCGTCGGAGAGCGGCTGGCGCCCGAAGTCGAAGAATTCAGCGAGGGATCCGGCGCAGACACGGCACCGCGACGTGGCAGACATACTTTGCTCCTCGATTCTGGATGGCACAGGGTGAATCAGCTGTAAATCGCATCGCGGCCCGCCGCCTGCGTACGAAACAAAGAGGCGCGGGAGCGTTTTATCAGGACACGGGGACGCGGCCGGCGGCCACTTTCCTCGCTTTTGGCGGTCATATCGTTATCCGCCGGGCCCGCTCGCGGATCGCGTCGACGAGCTCGGCCTGGGCGAGGGCCGGCTTGGTGTGCTCGGCCTGGCCGCCGCCCTCCCTCACGGATCGCGCGAAGGACTCCAGGATGTTGACGAACTGGCGGTCGGCGGCGAGCGTCCGCTCCTGCAGGAGGTCCTGCCGCTCGATCCGCACGATGGGGCGCATCGAGTCCGGAGGGGTGTAGGCGCGGTCCAGGAGGATCGACCCCTCCGAGCCCCACAGCGCGTACGAGCTGCGGTAGGAGTGCTCGAACCCGAACCGGATCTGCGCGGTGACGCCTGCGGGCGAGCACAGCAGCGCGCTTCCCTCGACGTCCACCCCGCTGGCGGCGTCGTAGCGCAGGAACGCGCCGCAGACCTCGAGGTCGTCGCCGAGGAAGAGCCGCGCGGCGCGGATCGGGTAGACGCCGACCTCGAACAGGGCGCCGCCTCCGAGCTCGGGCCGGTAGCGGAAGTCGCCGGGGTCGCGCGGGGGGATGCCGAAGTCACCGGCGAAGGAGCGCAGCCGCCCGATCGTCCCGCCGTCGAGCAGCCGGCGCACCTCCTCGTGCTGGGAGTGGTGCGGGAAGACGAGGTTCTCCACGAGGAGCAGGTCGCGCTCCTCGGCGAGGGTGAGCAGCCTCTCGGCCTCGGCGCGGCTGGTGGCCAGTGGTTTCTCGGCCAGCACGTGCTTGCCCGCCCGCAGCGCGCGGTCGACCCACTCGGCGCGCAGCCCGGTGGGCAGCGGGATGTAGACCGCCTCCACGTCGGGGCGCTCCAGGAGGTTTCCGTACCCGGTCACCGCGTCGCAGCCGAAGCGCCGGGCGAAGGTCTCGGCCTTGGCCGCGTCGCGGCTGGCGACCGCGACCGGCAGCACGGCCGGGGCCTCCGTCATCGCCGGGAGCGTGCGCCGCCAGGCGATGTCCGCGCAGGAGAGCACGCCCATGCGTACGGGTGAGGTCGTCGTCAACGCTCTCCTCCCCAGAGTCCCTGCAGGCAGGCGACGAGCGTTCGGGCCTGGACGTTGAGGTAGTAGCTGTGCCGCAGCAGCCCGGACAGCTGGCCGACGGTGACCCAGGTGTAGTCCTCGGGCACCTCGACGGGGAAGTCGTCGTCGGCCTCGATCACCAGGTATCTGATCACCGCGCCCATGAAACGTCCGCCCTCCTCCGACAGCAGCGACTCGAAGCGGATCCGGGAGCGGTCGGCGTTCAGCACGTAGTCCATGAAGTACGGGCGCCGGTCGGCGGGCACCCCCTCGTAGCTCTCCGGCGCGCACTGCAGGGTGGCGGCCAGCTCGACCATGTCCGGCAGACCTCCCTCCATCCTGGCGTGGACCAGCACGTGCAGCACGCCGTGGATCCGCTTGACGACGAAGGCGACCACGCCCTGACCCACCGGCACGAACAGGGGCTGGCTCCACGAGCCGACCTCCCTGCCGGCCCCGCTCACCGCGACCGCGGCGACCGTGAAGTACTTTCCCTCCTCGTGGGCGATCTCGTCGCGGGAACGCTTCCAGCGGGTGACCTGCTCCAGGTTCACGCACCAGCGGTCGACGAGCTTGGTGCTTCTCGCCGCGGTGAACCAGCTCAGCAGGCTGGAGGTGGTGTGCAGGGCGGCCCCGCCGCTCACCACCGAGCGGCGCAGCGCTCCCAGAAAGTCCTCGCAATCCTCGCGGTCGCCGTCGGCGAGGGTCGCGCCGTCGAAGGGGACGCAGGCGAGCACGGTCCTGGAGTCCATGTTGACGAGGTTGTCGACGCGCAGCAGTTCCTGCAGCTGGCCGATGGTGAGCCAGCGAAAGCCGTCGCGGACCTCGATGTCCTCGGTCACCTCGACGACCATGTTGCGGTTGCGTTTGCACCAGAACCAGGACCCGTGCTCGGACTGGAGCACGTCGACGAGCACGCTGCCGGGCCGGGGCCGGATGAAGTACTCCAGGTAGGGCACGCCCGCGCCGCGGTGCACGCCGACGTAGTTGCTGTGCGTGGCCTGCACCGTGGGCGACAGCTGCACGGAGTTGACGTTCCCCGGCTCCATCTTCGCCTGCATGAGGAAGTGGACGACGCCGTCGATCTCCTTGGCGAGGATGCCGAGGATGCCGATCTCGGACTGGTTGATGATCGGCTGCGACCAGCCCTCCGCCGGGTCCGAGCGGGTGCTGACCCGCAGCCCCTCCACCGAGAAGAACCGTCCGCTGCGGTGGACCAGGTTGCCGCTGCCCGGCGTGAAGCTCCAGCCGTCGAGGTCGGCGAAGGGGATCCTGGTGACCTCGGCGCGCTCCGTGCGGTGACGTTCGGCGAACCACTCCCTGAACTCGGCGAGCGGCAGGACGGCGCTGTCCCTGGCCATGGACGATTTCGTGAGGCGGGCTCTGAATTCGTTATTCTCCCGGCGCAGAGAATGTGATATCTGGGGGAGGCTGGTCATATTCCGACCCTCCGGTCTTTGGATCGCACGGCCTTCGCCGGAGAGTAATTATATAAATCTCGTTAGTCCATTGCATTCGTTCTTCCCGAGGGCTCCCAAGGCGCCGAGAATCACTTGACCGCCGGGTTCTCGAAAAATAGCGTTTGTCCCGCTGGCGAGACGGGACGGGGCGGAACGACCCCTCGTCCGAGGGAGGGTGGAGGCTCGATGAGTTCTTCTGTGAACGGCGACGAGGACCTCGCGGTCGGCAGGGTCGAGCCATGCCGCCTCGTCGAGCTTCCGGAGATCGTCGACCCTCGGGGCAGCCTGTGCGTGGTCGAGTCCGGCAAGGAGATCGACTTCGACGTCAAGCGGGCCTACTACATGTTCGACATGCCGCCGGGCACCCGGCGCGGCGGGCACGGCCACCGCCGCCTGCGGCAGCTGATCATAGCCGTGCACGGCCGCTTCGAGGTGAAGGTGGACGACGGCTTCAACCGGCGCACGTTCGTGCTCGACCACCCCCGGCTGGGGCTCTACATGACCCCGATGGTCTGGCGGGACATGGTCGACTTCGCACCGGGGACGGTCGGTCTGTGGCTGGTCTCCGAGCCCTACGACGAGGGCGACTACTACCGCGACTACGACGAGTTCCTGCGAGACGCGCGGAGCGGGGCGTGAAGGTCCCCTTCCTCGACCTGCGGGCCCCGTACGAGGAGTTGCGGGACGACCTCGACACGGCACTCCAGCGGGTGCTGAGCTCGGGCTGGTATCTCATGGGTCCCGAGCTGGAGGCGTTCGAGGCGGAGTTCGCGGCCTACTGCGGCAACGCGCACTGCGTGGCGGTGGGCAGCGGCTGCGACGCGCTGGAGCTGTCCCTGCGCGCGATGGGCGTGGGCCAGGGCGACGAGGTGATCGTCGCGTCCCACACGTTCATCGCGAGCTGGGTGGCGATCTCCAGGGTCGGCGCGCGGCCGGTGCCGGTGGAGCCGGACGAGCGCACCTGCACCCTGGACCCCGCGCGGATCGAGGAGGCGATCACCCCCCGCACCAAGGTGATCATGCCGGTGCACCTGTACGGCCACCCCGCCGACCTGGGCGCCGTCGAGCGGATCGCGGCCAGGCACGGCCTGCGCGTCCTGGAGGACGCGGCACAGGCCCACGGCGCCCGCGAGCACGGCCGCCGGGTGGGGTCGGGCTCCACCGCCGCGTTCAGCTTCTATCCCGGCAAGAACCTCGGCGCCCTCGGCGACGGCGGCGCCGTCGTGACGGGGGACGCGGAGCTGGCGGCGCGGGTGCGGCTGCTGCGCAACGTCGGGGCCCGCGAGAAGTACCGGCACGAGGTCGTGGCCGCCAACTCCCGGCTGGACGAGATGCAGGCCGCCGCGCTGCGGGTCAAGCTGGCGTGGCTGGACGAGTGGAACGATCGCCGCCGTGCCGTGGCCGCGCGCTACCTGGACGAGCTCAAAGGCGTGGGCGACCTGCTGCTGCCTGTGCCGGCCCCGTGGGCCGAGCCGGTCTGGCACCTGTTCGTGGTGCGCACCGCCCGCCGGCGGGAGCTCCAGGAGCGGCTCGCCGCCGCCGGGATCGGCACGCTCGTGCACTACCCGATCGCGGTGCACCTCTCCCCCGCCTACGCCCGCGAGGGGTACCCGCCAGGATCGCTGCCGCTGGCCGAGCGGCTCGCCGACGAGGTACTGAGCCTGCCGATCGGCCCTCACCTCGACGACCGGGCGGTGGACGCGGTCGTCGCCGCGACCCGCGCGGCCTGCCTCTGAGCGGAGGCGTCCGGCAGCGGTTGTGCCCCGAGCCCGCGGCGCGGGCGCCCCTCCCCGCCCGCCATGAGCCTGTGCCCCGAGGTCGTAGCCGATCGTCAACCCGTCATCGGCATCCTCGCCAGGGAGCCTGCGCCGTCCCGCGGCCGCCGGTCAGGTGGAACCGCTGTCGGGCTGCTCCAGCCACCGGGGGTTGGCCCGCGCCCAGTCGATCGTCCTGGCCAGGCCGTCCCGCAGGGTGGTGGTGCTGCGCCATCCGAGCACGGCGAGTGCCTTGGAGGTGTCGGGAACGCGCCGCGACAGGTCCTGGTAGGCGTCGCCGAAGCCGTCGCGCGGGTCGACGGGGACCGCCTCGTCCCCGCCCGTCAGCTCCACCACGAGCTCGATCACCGCGCGGATGGTCGTCTCGACGGAACTGCCGATGTTGAAGCACTCCCCCAGCGCCGCGGCGGCGGTGCCCGCCTCGATCGTGGCCTCGATCGCGTCGTCGACGAAGGTGAAGCAGCGCGTCTGCCCGCCCTCGTCGTACAGGATCGGCGGCAGGCCGCGCAGGGCGCGGTGGACGCTGCGGCTGACCACGAAGCCGGGCCGCTGGCCGGGCCCGTAGACGTTGAAGTAGCGCACGATGGTGGCGTCGAGTCCGCGCTGGCGCATGTAGGCGAACGTCAGGTGCTCGGCCAGCGCCTTGCTGGAGGAGTAACTCCACCTGTCGGTGGCGGTGCTGCCGAGGACGCGGTCGTCGTCCTCGGCCCACGGGACGGCCGGGTTCTTGCCGAACACCTCGCTGGTGCTGGCCAGGACGACCCGGGCACCGGCCTTCTCGGCGAGTTCCAGGACGTTCTTCGTCCCCGACAGGTTGATGTCGATGACGTCGAGCGGCCGGTCGATGTAGCGGTCGACGCCGACCACAGCGGCGAGGTGGTAGACGGTGTCCACGTCGCCGGTGATCGCACCTGCGAGCGCCCCCGCGTCCCTGATGTCGCCGTCGACATGGCGGGGGGAGTCGCCGTCGCGGCCGGGCGGGGGCGGCCCCGCGTCGAAGACCGTCACCTCGTCCCCGCGCCGGGCGAGGGCGCCGGCGAGATGACCGCCGAGGAAACCGAGACCGCCTGTGACCACCACGTTCGCCACGGCCCCTACCTCCCGATCCCGCGGTAGGCGAACCCGGCCCCGCGCAGCAGCTCTATGGTCTCGCGCGGATAGTAGGCGCGGCCGTCGACCACCGCGCACGCGGGGGCGACCCGCTCGCGGAGCGCGGCGAGGTCGATGTCCTCGAACTCCCGGTGCCAGGCGAGCACCGCCAGGCAGTCGGCCCCGCGCACGGCCTCCTCCAGCGAGGAGGCCCTCGGCAGCCCGAAGAGCTTCTCCGCCTCGTCTCCGTCGACCAGCGGGTCGTACAGGCTCACCTCCGCGCCCGCTTTGCGTAGTTCTTCCACGACCGGTCTGACCGGTGTCTCGCGCAGGTCGCCGGTGTTGTTCTTGAAGGCGAGCCCGAGGACCGCCACCTTCGCGCCCACGGGCGACCTGCCGAGCTTGGCCAGCTCCTGCACGATGAGGTCACTGGTGTAGTGCGGCATGGAGTCGTTGACCTCGCGGGCGGCCGGGATGGTCAGCAGGTCGATGCCGCGCTGCCTGGCGGCTCGCCAGACCATCCAGGGGTCCTTGGTCAGGCAGGAGCCGCCCACTCCCACGCTCGGCAGCAGGATGTTGACGTTGCCGTTGCCCTTGGGGATCGAGTTCGCCGCGGAGATGATGTCGAGGACGTCGACCTCCAGCGCCGCGCAGAGCCGGGCGAGCTCGTTGGCCAGGGCGATGTTGTGGTCGATCCACCAGTTGTCGGCGAGCTTGACCATCTCGGCCGCCTCCAGGGAGGCCACCGGGATCACCTCCACCCCGACGGCCCCGCGCCAGAACGTCACCGCCGCCTGTGTGCTGTCGGCGCACCACCCGCCGACGATGATGGGGAAGCTGAGCAGCTCGCGCAACGCGGTCCCCTCGGAGAGGCGCTCCGGGCAGAAGGCGAGGCCGAAGTCCTCACCGCAGACCAGGCCGCCGCGCTCCAGCAGCGGCAGGGCGAGCGAGCGGGTCACCCCCGGCGGGACGGTGCTCTTGAAGACCAGGAGCTGGCCCGGCCTGATGTGCCGGCCCAGTTCCTCGCAGGCGCCGCGCAGCTGGCTCTCCTTCATCACCCCGCGCTCACCGGTGGGCGTGCCGACCGCGACGATGACGACGTCCGCCTCGGAGACGCTCTCGTAGCTCGTGGTGACGCGCAGCCGGCCGGTGCCCGCGTGGCGGGCCACGAGCTCGGGCAGCCCGGTCTCGCTGAACCGGCAGTGCCCGGCGTTGAGCTCCTCGACGAGCACGGGGTCGGTGTCCACCCCGATCACGTTCACGCCGCGGTCGGCCAGGACGGCGGCGACGCACGAGCCGACGTATCCCAGGCCGAGGACCGCGGCAGTGATGTTCTCCCGATCGGGCAGGAAACGCATGTCATCTCCAATGGTCTCGGCTTTACCGGGTGAGGACACGGCGCAGACGCCAGACGCCGAGGGCGAACAGGACCGCCGCGTAGCAGCTCAGGACACCGAACTGGGGCAGGATGTCGACGATGGTGCCGCCGTTCCTGACCAGTTCGGCGAAGGCCTCGTAGGCCCAGGCGTGTGGGGTCAGGTGGGCGACGACCTGCATCACGCCGCCGAACGACTCCAGGGGCAGCATGGAGCCGCCGAGCGCGGCGAGCCCCAGTCCGAGGATCATGGCGACGGAGATCACCGCTCCCGGCGTCTTGAACGCCGACCCCAGGAGCATGGCGGCCCCGCTCCCGACCAGGGAGAAGACGACGACGAGCGCCGCCGCCGCCAGCGGGTCGCCCCAGTCGACCCCGAAGATCAGCGCGGAGCCGAGCATGATCAGCAGCGCCTGTGTCAGCGCTATGACCATCCGTCCGAGTGCCTCTCCGGCGACGATGGCGCGGGCCGAGATCGGGGTCGCGTACATCCGGCGCGCCACTCCGAGCAGCCGGGTCTCGACGAGCCCGATCGCGGCGGTCAGCGAGGTGAGGAAGGTGAAGAGGAGCAGCAGCGGCGGAGCCGAGGCGGCGAAGGGGTTGAACCCCTCGGGGAACAGGCTCCGGCCCGTGGTGGTGACGCGCACCTGGACCTCGGCGACGCTCGCCTGCCCCGCCTTGCTCAGGCTCTCGTCGAAGCTTCCCGCCCCCTCCTGCTGCCCGAAGCGGGCGGCCCGCAGCAGGGCGGCCTGCTGGGGGACGACGGAGCGGACCCAGGTGCCGATCTCGGCCGCTCCCGGATCCTGCTGCCGGGTCAGGTAGCGCACCTCGACCTGGCCGCCTTCGCGGATCCGGGCGTCGTAGTCGGCCGGGACGACCACGCCGGCCCGCAGCTCGCCGCGCTCCACCGCGGTGCGCAGCTCGGACTCGTCCCCGGCCTTTTCGACCGTGACGCGCTCGCCGGAGCCCAGTGCCCCGACCAGTTGCTCGGTCAACGGCCCGGGGCCGCTCACCACGCCCAGTCTCAGCTGCTGGTCGACGCCGAACATCTGCCCGAGCACGAAGACCATCAGGAACGGCGCGACGATCACGAAGAAGATGTTGGTGCGGTCGCTGAAGACCCGGCGGAGGTTGACCATCCCTATGGCGAGGGCCTTCACGCGTGCACCATCCTTCCGACACGGAACAGGGTGAGGGCGCCACCCAGTACGGCGAAGCCGAGCAGCGCCGCGACCGGGACCGCCACGGCCTGCACCGACCCTCCGCCGGCCAGGTCGGCCAGCCCCTGCATGAACCACTTGTGCGGCGTGAGATAGCCGAGCGCGGTGAGCCCGCCGAGTTGCGCGCCGGGGAAGAACACCCCGCCGAGGATGCCCAGCACCATCGCCACCACCGACTGCCAGTTCGACGCCTGCTCTGCGGTACGGGCGAACGTGGCGAGCGCGGCCATCAGCCCGGTGGCGGCGAGCACGCCGGAGACCACCAGCGCGGCCACGCCGAGCGGATCGCCCCAGCGGGCGCCGATGACGAGGGTGGTGACCACGACGAGGATCGTCATGCTCACGATGCCCACCAGGACGCCGCTGAGCAGCTTGCCCAGCACGATCGCCGGCCGGGAGATCGGGGCGGCCAGCATCCTGGTCAGCGTCCCCGCCCTGCGCTCGTCGAAGACGCTGGTGATGCTGAAGACGACGGCGAAGAAGAGGAAGAACATCGCCATGCCGGCGGCGTAGTAGGTGGTGACGTCCAGCTGCCGCCGCACGGCGGAGGCGTCCTCGCGCACCGACACCGGCACGGGGAGCGCACCGGCCCGCTCCGCGAGCTGGGCGGCCCGCTCCGCGTCCGGCGCCGTCCCCGAGGGGGAGACCACGGCCACGGCCAGCTGGACCGAGCGCAGCCCGGTCGCGTAGGCCTGCCCGACCTCGCGGGCGACCTGGACCGCGACGGGCGCGGCGACACTTCCGATGATCTCCAGGGTGGTGGCACGTCCCGCCCGCACGTCGGCGGAGAAGCCGGCGGGGATGACGAAGGTGGCCTCCACCTCGCCGCGCTGCGTCAGCGCCCGTCCCTCCTCGGCCGTCGCCACCGGCCGCAGGGTCACGATGCCCGACTCGCGCATGGGCTCAAGGACCTGCTGGACGAACCCGCCGCCCGCGGCGCGGTCGGCGTCGGCCACCGCGTAGCGGGCCGTGAAGTCGCCGCCCGCTCCGCCCAGGACCGCGTTGAGGATGAACGCCATGCCCAGCGGCAGCACGATCGCGAAAACGATCAGGGTGCTGTCCTTCGCCCGCTGGCGCAGGTCCTTCAGCAGGATGATGATCATTCCACGCACCGTAGGCCCCGTCCCACTCAGTCCCGAAGCGCCTTACCTGTGAGGTGCAGGAAGACCGCCTCCAGGTCGGGTTCGCGCACCTCCGCGGACCGGATCGCCGCGTCCTGGCCGGCCACGACCTCGAAAATCCCGGGCAGGATCGCCCTCGCCCCCTCGACGAGCAGCTCGATGTGCGGGCCCTCGCCGCTCACCTTGCGGACCTGCGGCAGCCCGGTGAGCGCGCGCCTCACGCGGTCCAGGTCGCCGTCCACCTGCAGGACCACCTGGTCGTTCTCCCCCACCATGTCCACCAGCTCGCGGCGGGTGCCCTCGGCCTTCATCTGGCCCTCGTCGACGATGCCGACCCGGTCGCAGAGCCGCTCGGCCTCCTCCATGTAGTGGGTGGTGTAGAGCACGGCCACCCCCTCCCCCGTCAGGCGCCGCACGCTCTCCAGGATGGAGTTGCGGCTCTGCGGGTCGACTCCGGCGGTCGGCTCGTCCAGGATCAGCAGGCGTGGCCGGTTCAACAGCCCGATCCCGATGTTGAGGCGGCGGGCCATGCCTCCCGAGTAGGCGGAGACCGCCTCGTCGGCGCGGTCGGCCAGCCCGATCGTCTCAAGCACCTCGCCCACCTTGCTCCTGCCCTGGCGTCCTCGCAGGCCGTACAACTGCCCGAAGAACCAGAGGTTCTGACGTGCCGTGAGATCCTGGTAAAGCGCGAGCTCCTGGGGCACGTAACCGATCAGCGCTTTCGTCTTCGTGTTCCGCGCGTCGTGCGGCTGCCCGTCGATGAGAACCGTGCCCTCGTCGCGCTCGACAACTCCGACAATCATCGAAATCGTCGTCGTCTTTCCCGCCCCATTCGGACCGAGCAGGCCGTAGACCTCGCCCTCCGCAATGGAAAAACCGACTCCGTCGACCGCGACCATCTGGCCATAACGTTTACGCAGTCCTTCGCACGCCAGAATGATGTCGCTCATGGGGCCCAATTGAACACGGCCCCTTCTCGGGGCACAAGGCAAGGGAAAGTCAGAAAGGATCGCGGCGCGTTTCGCCGTCTCATCGGCGGTCGCGCGGCCCGTCACGGAGTGTGGTGCCCCGCCTTGAGGAGGGCACCCGGCGTCCGGCCACGAGATCCGCGTCCACCGGGTGTGCCGGTGACCGCGAACGCGGGGGGAGGCACAGGTCCGCCCCCCGCGAACACGGGGGAATCAGCAGGTGCTGTTGCTGATGGTGCTACTGGGGAGATCGGCGTACTCGGGTGCGACGTCGATCTCCTGCAGCTCAAGAATGTTGGACAGGTCCATTAAGACACCTCCTTCGAGGGCTCGAAAGTCAGACCGGCCGTGTGGCGGCCCCGGGCCGGCCGGGTCTTCCTCGTTGGCACACCGCCGCCCTCGCCGACTTCGGAGGGTGAACCGCGCGCATTCCACGGATTTCACGGAGCCTGCACCGTGACACCTACACCGAAAAACGATGACGAGCGAAAGCGCCATAAAGGCGTTAATCCCGGCCGTTCCGCTGACGAAACATAGTTATGGAACCCCGGAATGCGCAACGGCCTGTCCTAAAACGGCCATCCCCGGCGTTTCCATAAGTCGGAAACGACGACGGTCCCGAGACTTTAGCCATGACATTATATTTTCATGCGCCACGCCGATACAAACAGCAGCGAGGATCGGATAATCACACCACAGGAACTGCGTGAAGTGTTTTCCCGGATGGCGGAGAGCCGGTATCGGGAAGTCCTGGTGGTGCTCTCCGACGATCCGCTGGGGCGCTTCCTGTCCGGCCGGGTGGGAGAGCTGCTCGTCGAGGGGAATTGCCCGGTGTCCGTCGTGCGCGCCGGGGGCGGCGAGGAGAGCGAACCTCTCGCGGCCCCTTCCCTCGATCCCCGGCACGCCCGGACCAGGACGCTGCCTTCGGCCCCCCTGTCGGTGGTGATCGCCGACCGGCGGGTGGCGCTGCTGAGCCTGCGGCCCCCACCGGGGGAGGTGGCGCCCGTGACCCTGGTGACGCGGGCCGGTCACCTCTCCACGCTGCTGGCCATCTTCGGCCACCTGTGGAGCACCGCGCACGTGCCACCACCTCAGGAGACCGGGTCCCGGCAGCGGCGCGGCGCCGTGCTGAGCCTCCTGGCCGAGGGGCTGACCGATGGCGGCGTCGCTGCCCGGCTGGGCGTCGCGGAACGGACGGTGAGGCGCGAGGTCAACGGGCTGATGCGGTCGGCGGGCGCGACCAGCAGGTTTCAGCTGGCGTTGCGGGCTCAGGAACTCGGCTGGCTGCCCCGTCCCGCCGGCGAGACAACGCCGGATAACGATTCCGCATTTCACGGGCGCGCCGCTTTCTCATAGCCCCGGATAGCGAAACGTTGACGACCCGGGAACGCCAAACCTAGTGTCCATATATCGACGAGCTCAGGACGGTTCGATCCCACGGGACCATCGGGTCCGGAAACCATCGCCGCCGAAAGAATTCAAGGTGACAGAGTCGTGCTCATTCCCCATGTCGAGACTCAGCGGACGGCGCTCACCATCGCCGACCCGTCGGACGGGGTCGCCCTCTACGAGCTCCTTCTCGGCCTGGGACTGCACAGCATGCCGCCGCTCAAGGTATTCGTTGACCAGCTGAAAAAGCAGGACATCTCCGCGATTTTCGCGATCAAGCTGCGGCACAGCGGGGAGACCGTCGGGTTCGGGACCCTGCACGAGATGGACCCGGCCGGACACATCCAGGTCGGCATATTCACCGACACCGACAAGGCCAGATACGGCCTCGGCGGCGAGGCGATGATGCTTCTCGTGAATTACGCGTTCGCCACCTGGGAAGATATAAGAAAAGTATATTTCGTCACCACGGACGCCAGTATCGACCGGATCGGCTGGGTCGGTGACCTCATTCCCAAGGAGGCGACCCTCCCCAAGCACATGTTCTTCCGGGGATGCCTCTGGGACGTGCATTTCTACGCCATTTATCGGCATATGTGGGAAAAGCAGGGCGCGGATGTTCTCACCCGGCTGGTCCGGGGGCCGGAGGCCGAGCGCCCCCGGGGCATCAGGGCGCTCATCCACCACCTCAGGTGGCTCGTCACCAGGCCGAAGCCCGCCACGAGCCCGAAGGAGTACGCGCGGTGACCGACACACCGGCCGACCGCCGGCCCCCCGAGTTCGGCGGCGAGCGCCTGCTCGTGATCGGCACCGGCGCCATCGCCGCGATGTACCTGCCGTTCTGGCTCAACTGGCTGATCACGGCGTACCGGGACCTTGAGGTGCAGGTCGTCCTCACCCCGAGCGCGGAGCGCTTCGTGAGTGGGGAGGCGTTGAGCGTGCTCGTCCGCCGGGAGGTCGTGCGGGACCGGTGGCCCGAGGAGGCGCGGCCGGACGCGCTGCACGTGCGGCTCACCGAGTGGAGTGACAGCGTCATCGTCTATCCGGCGTGCGTGAACTTCATCTCCAGGCTCGCGCTCGGGCTCGCCGACACCCCCGCGCTGCTGTCCCTGCAGTGCACCTCCGCTCCCATCGCGCTGGCGCCCTCGCTGCCCCCCGGGGCGCTGGACAACCCCACGTTGCGGGGCCATCTGCGGACCCTCGCCGAGCGGCGCAACGTCGTGGTGGCACCGGTACGGGCGACGAGGAGCCTGACCACCGGACGCCAGGACGCGGCGGGCGCGCCCCCGCTGTCGACGATGATCGGCCTTCTGGAGCGGCTGCGCGTGTCCCTCTCCGGCGACGGCGAGAGCGACACGGACGGCGGAAGCAACGGAGACCGCGAGAGCAAAGCGGACAAAAAGAGCAACGGGGACGGCGAGAGCGGCGGGGACGGCGCGGGAGCGAAGAACACGGGCGAGGAGCACCACGCGTGCAGGACATGATGCAGATCTACACCCTGGCCGACCCCCTCTTCTTCGAGGAGCCCACGCGCTGGTCGGGTGGGGTGGGCTTCATCCGGGACCACGCGTTCACCGTGTCGGGCACGGCCGTTCCCGAAGGGTGGGTGCGCAAGGAGCGCGGGGTCTGGGTGTCCCTGCGCCCGCAGGGCCAGACCACCGCAGAGCAGGGCTGGAAGGTCCACCTGTCCGCGACACTGGAGAACGCCGACCGGCTCTGCTCCGCCGCCTGGGACTACTGCGTCGAGCGCGGCATCCCCTTCAAACACCTGCGCGACCGCAACATGCTGCTCGTCTTCAACGCCAAGTACTCACCGCGCGGCTCCAGCGGAAAGCTGGTCACCGTCTACCCGCGCGACGAGGAGGAGTTGCGAGCCGTACTGACGGACCTGTCGGCGGAACTGGAGGGCGAGCAGGGTCCGTACATCCTCAGCGACCTGCGCTGGGGCGACGGCCCGCTGTACGTCCGCTACGGCGGTTTCACCGAGATGACGTGCGTGGACGAGCACGGCGAGACCGTCTTCGCGATCCGTCACCCCGACGGCACCCTGCTGCCCGACCGGCGCAGGCCGTTCTTCGACCCGCCGAAGTGGGTGGAACTGCCCGGCTTCCTCCAGCCGCACCTGGACTCCCGTCGCGACGGCGCGGGCGCCGAGCTCCCCTACCTGGTGCGCCGGGCCCTGCACTTCTCCAACGCCGGGGGCGTCTACCTCGCCACCCGCCGCACCGACGACAGCCAGGTCGTGCTCAAGGAGGCCCGCCCGCACGCGGCGGTGGACGCCAACCATCACGACGCGACGACGAGGATGGAACGCGAGAGCTGGGCCCTCACCGCGTTGCGCGGCATCCCCGGGGTCCCCGCCCTGTACGACGAGCTCGACGTGGCGGGTCACCGCTTCCTGGTCGAGGAGTACGTCGAGGGGCAGCCCCTGAACGTGTGGTGCGGTACCGCCCATCCATGGGTGGTCATGGCCGAGCCCACGGCCGAGGACATCGAGTCCTACACCCGCAGGGCCGTGCTCATCACCGACCGCGTCGAGGCGCTGATCGCCGAGATACACGCCCGCGGGGTGGTCTTCGGCGACCTGCACCTGGGCAACGTCATCGTCCGGCCCGACGAGACGGTGGCCCTGGTCGATTTCGAACTGGCGTTCGATATCGCGGACACCGACTGGCGGCCGGGACTGGCCGCGACCGGTTTCGCCGGCCGGGACACCAACGGTGTGGCCCGCGACCTGTACGCCCTCGCCGCGTTGCGCCTCACCATGTTCCTGCCGTTCAGCAAGATCACCGCACTGCGGCCCGACCGGGTCCACCGGCTCGTACGCACGATGTGCGACAACTTCCCGGTTCCTGCCGGCTGGGCCGAGACGATCCTCTCCCACCTCGCCCCTTCGCGGAAGCTCCCGAACACCCCCGCCGCCGAGCCGGTGGAGGTGGAGGTGGGGCCCGCCGGTCCGGACGCCCCCGCCGTGGACTGGCGGGCGGTGCGCGAGTCCCTGGCCAGGGGAATCCTGAGTTCCGCGACCCCCGAACGTGAGGACCGTCTGTTCCCCGGCGACGTGCACCAGTTCGTCTCCGGCGGGCTCGGGTTCGCCTACGGCGCCGCCGGGGTGCTGTGGGCCCTGGAGGTGACCGGCCACGGCAGGCATCCGGAGCACGAGAGGTGGCTGGTCGACGCCGTGCGGCGCGACAGACCGCGCCGCCCCGGCTTCTACGACGGTACGGCCGGCATCGCCTACGTCCTCGACCACCTGGGATATACGCAGGAGGCGGCCGAGCTGCTCGACCGCCACCCGGTGCCCGACCGCGCGAACATCTCGATGTTCTCCGGGTACGCGGGCATCGGGGCGGCGCTGACGCACCTCGCGGGCACCCGGGGCAGGCAGGACCACCTCACCGCGGCGCTGGCCGTCGCCGACCGGCTGACCGACGCGGTGGAACGCGGAGACCCCGGCACGGCACGCGGCCCAGGGCTCCCTGCCCCCACCCGCCCGCTGGAGGCCGGCCTCATGCGGGGCTGGTGCGGAGTGGCCCTCTTCCTCGTCCGGCTGTTCGAGCGGACCGGCGACCCAGCCCTCCTCGACCACGCCGCCCGAGCCGTCGGGCTGGACCTCGACCGGTGCGTGACGACCGCGGACGACTGGCTCGTGGTCGAGGAGGCGGGCGTGCGCACGATGCCCTACCTCGACGTCGGCAGCGCGGGCATCGCCCTCGTCGCCGCCGAACTCCTCGCCCACCGAGAGGACGACCGGGTCCGCGCGAGCCTCCCCGGCCTGCTGCGCGCCTGCCGGACGCGCGTCTCGCTGCAGGCCGACCTCTTCCGCGGCATGGCCGGACAGGTGGCCGTACTCTCCCGGCTCGCGAACGGCACGCCCGACGACGGGACGAACGGCAGGACGGACGACGACACGGCGGAGGACCGGCGGCTGCGGGACCTGTGCGAGCACGCCGTCTCCTTCCGGGGGCACCTCGCGTTCACCGGCACCAGGGGCTTCCGGATCTCCATGGACCTGGCGACGGGTGGCGCGGGCGTCCTGCTCGCCATGTCACAGGCGAGCGGGGTCGCCGGGACCACTGCTCCCTTCCTGCCGTTCTTCTCCCCCCGCGGAGGGCGGTGAGGTGGACGACGGCGCGGCGGTGTCCGTGAGGGGACTGCGCAAGGAGTACGGAAGGATCGAGGCCGTCAGGGGCGTCGACTTCGACGTCGCCCCCGGCGAGGTGTTCGGCCTGCTGGGTCCCAACGGGGCGGGCAAGAGCACGACGATCAACATGTTGTGCACGCTGATCCGGCCCAGCGGGGGCAGCGCGACCGTCGGCGGGCACGACATCGTGCGCCGGCGCGACGAGGTGAGGCGCGACATCGGCCTGGTCTTCCAGGAACCGACCGTCGACGGATACCTCACCGGCGCGCAGAACCTGAGCTTCCACGCCGAGCTGTACGGCCTGCCCAAGAACGCCATCGACGACCGGATCAGGCGGGTCCTGGACATCGTCGGCCTGTGGAAGCGCCGCGACGACCGGGTGCACACCTACTCCGGTGGCATGCGGCGGCGCCTGGAGATCGCTCGCGGCCTGCTGCACTCCCCTCGGGTGCTCTTCCTCGACGAGCCGACGGTCGGGCTCGACCCGCAGACCCGCGCGGCCATCTGGGGGTACATCACCGAGCTCCGCGACCTGGAGAAGATCACGATCTTCATGACGACGCACTACCTGGAGGAGGCCGAGCACTGCGACCGCATCGCGATCATCGATCACGGTTCCGTCGTGGCGCTGGACACCCCCGAAGCGCTCAAGGCCGCGGTGGGCAGGGACCGGATCCGCATCCAGACCGGCGACGACCCGGCCGCCACCGTCATGCTGCGGGAACGCCTCTCGGTGGAGGCCGTGGCACGCGACGGGGGACTCACCTTCTCCGTCCCCAGCGGCGAGGAGTTCGTACCGCGCCTGTTCGCCGAGCTGGGCGTCCCCATCCTCTCCGTCCAGATGACCCGCCCCTCCCTGGACGACGTCTTCCTCTCCTACACCGGCTCGACCATCCGCGACGCGGAGGACACCGACGGCACCGACGCGGAGGACAGCGCGGAGACCGGGAGAACCGGCGGCCCCGGACAGGTCGGCGCGAAGGTCTCCGCGGAGACCGGGAACGACACGAACGGCGAAGCCGAGCACACCGCGGGCGCGAAGCCCTCCTCCGAGATCGGGGACGACGCGAACGCCGAAGCCGAGCACACCGCGGGCGGGAAGGCCCACGACGAGGAGGTGCCGGCCCATGGTCGCGGCTGAGACGGCCACGCCCCGCGTCCCGCTGCGCGGCGCCGCACACAACCTGCGCGCGGTGAAGGTGGTGCTCCGCAGGGAGATGATCCGCTTCGCCACCGACGGCAAGCGGGTCACGGCGATGCTCTTCCAGGCATTCATGTGGATCTTCATCATCGGCACGGGATTCGGATCCCTGATGCCGGGGGTTCCCGACGGCGTGGACCTGAAGACCTTCATGTTCCCCGGCGTGATCTCGATGACGGTGATCCTGACGGCGATGTTCTCCGCCTCGTCGATCGTCTGGGACCGCGAGTTCGGCTTCCTGCGGGAGATGCTCGTCGCCCCGGTGAGCCGTACCGCGATCGTGGTCGGCAAGATACTCGGCGGCGCGCTGGTCGCGACGCTGCAGAGCCTGGTGATCGTGGCCATGGCGGGACTGGTCGGCGTACCCTACGACCCGGTCCTCATCGTCTCGCTGGTCGGGGTGATGTTCCTGACCGCCTTCACCATGTCGGCCTTCGGCGTGCTGGTCGCCGCGCGGATGACGAGCATGGAGTCGTTCCAGGGGATCGCCCAGATGGCGATCATGCCGCTCATGTATCTGTCGGGGGCACTGTTCCCGCTCACCAACCTGCCCGGGTGGATGAGCACCGTGACGCTGCTGAACCCCCTGACGTACGCGGTCGACCCCGCTCGCCAGGTCGTCTTCGCCCACCTGTCCGTCCCGCCCGAGGTGATGGCCGTGTACGGTCCCGGGGTGTCCTGGTCGGGATGGATCGTCCCGATGGCGCTCGAACTCCTGCTGGTCGGCGGCGCGGGCCTGCTCATGCTCGCCCTCGCCGTCGCCCGCTTCAACCGGACCGGCTGAACCCCCGCCGGCCGCTTCCACCCGATCGGCTGAAACCCGCCACCCGCGTCCAGCGGTCCGGCCGAAACCCCGTCAGCCGCTTCCGTCGGACCGCTGGAAACCAGCTGACGCTTCCACCGGAACGAGGGAAAGCCGAAGCCCGCCGCCCGCGTCCCCGGTGGCGGTCGGGTCAGACGGACTGCGCGTCGACCGTGCCGAGCAGCTCCCCGAGCCGGTCCTGCTGCTCGGGGGTGAGCACGGAGAACAGCTCCTCGGCCACCCGCCTGCGCGCCTCGCGCACCTGCTCGTACCGCTTGAGGCCCTCGCCGGTGACCACGAGCAGGGTGGAGCGGCGGTTGGCGGGATCGACCTCGCGGCGGACCAGCCCGGCCTCCTCCAGCGCGTCGACCACCGGAGTCACCGAGCGGGGCACGATCCGCAGTCTCTCGGCGAGCTGCACCATCTTCAGCGGCGGCTCGGAGTCGACGATGACCCGAAGCGCCCGCGCCTGACCGGGGCTCAGGCCGAGCGGGCCGAGCCGCTCACCGTACCCCTGCCGCAGCCGACGGCCGACGCCGTGCACCAGGTCGGCCAGTTCCGTCTCCACAGCGCCGAACCTATCCCAGTGCCATAGGAATGAATGTGAGTTAACCTCTGTTTGAGAGTACATCAGAAAGGAGTTCCGTGGAGGAACAAACCAAAAGTGCCATACGGCACGAAACACCTGAGGTGAACGACGAACCTCGCGCCCCCCTGCGACGCGTCATCGGTCTGTTCCGCCCCTACCGGGGCCGCCTCGCCATCGTGGGCATCCTCATCGGACTGTCCTCCCTCGTCTCGCTCGCCTCGCCGTTCATGCTCCGCGCGGTGCTCGACGACGCGATCCCGCACGGCAGGACCGGCCTGCTCACGCTGCTCGCGCTCGGCATGGTCGCGGTCGCCGTCGTCACCAGCGTGCTCGACGTCGTCCAGACGCTGATCTCCACCGGGGTCGGCCAGCGCGTCATGCACGACCTGCGCACCAGCGTCTACGGCCACCTGCAGCGCATGTCCATGGCCTTCTTCACCCGCACCAGGACCGGCGAGGTGCAGTCGCGCATCGCCGGCGACATCGGCGGCATGCAACTGGTGGTCACCTCCACCGCGGCCTCGATGGTCTCCAACCTCACCACCGTGGTGGCGACGATCATCGCGATGCTCGTGCTGGATTGGCGGCTCACCATCGTGTCGCTGCTGCTGCTCCCCGTCTTCGTCGCGATCAGCCGCAGGGTCGGCAGGGAGCGCAGGAAGATCACCTCCGAGCGGCAGCGGAAGATGGCCGCGATGTCGTCGATGGTCCAGGAGTCGCTCTCGATCAGCGGCATCCTGCTCGGCCGGACGATGGGCCGCGGCCCCGAGCTCGCCGGGCGGTTCTCCACCGCCTCCGACGAGCTCGCCGACCTGGAGGTCCGCTCCAGCATGGCCGGACGCTGGCGGCAGTCCACCATCCAGATCATCATGGCGGCGATGCCCGCGGTGATCTACTGGGCCACCGGGCTCACCTCGGTCGTCTCCATCGGCACCGTCGTCGCCTTCACCACGCTGCAGATGAACCTGTTCCGGCCCGCCGTGTCACTGCTGCGGCTCGGCGTCGACGTGCAGAGCTCCCTCGCGCTGTTCGCCCGGATCTTCGAGTATCTGGACCTGCCGGTGGACATCCACCCCGGCACCCGCACCCCGGAGACCGTACGCGGTGAGATCCGCTTCGAGCACGTCGACTTCGCCTACGGCGAGACCCCGACCCTCTCCGACATCGACCTCACCGTCCCCGCCGGCACCACCCTGGCCGTGGTCGGCGAGACCGGCTCCGGCAAGACCACGCTGAGCTACCTGCTGCCCCGCCTGTACGACGTGACGGGCGGCCGGGTCACGATCGACGGGGTGGACGTGCGCGACCTCACCTTCGAGTCCCTCGCCGAGACGGTCGGCGTGGTCTCGCAGGAGACCTACCTGTTCCACTCCTCCATCGCCGACAACCTCAGGTTCGCCAACCCCTCCGCCACCGACGAGGAGATCGTCACGGCCGCGCGGGCCGCGCGGATCCACGACCACATCGCCGCACTGCCCGACGGGTACGACACCGTGGTCGGCGAGCGCGGCTACCGCTTCTCCGGCGGCGAGAAACAGCGCCTCGCCATCGCCAGGACCCTGCTGCGCGACCCGCCCGTGCTCATCCTCGACGAGGCCACCAGCTCCCTCGACACCCAGACCGAACGCGCCGTCCAGGAAGCCCTGGACACCCTGTCGCGGGGCCGTACCACCATCACGATCGCCCACCGCCTGTCGACGATCCGCGACGCCGACCAGATCGTGGTCCTCGACCACGGCCGCGTCGTCGAACGCGGCACCCACGACGAACTCCTCGCCGCCGACGGCCCCTACGCCGCCCTCGTCAACCGCGACCGCTCCCTCACCTCCGCCTGACCCAAGCCGTGTTCGGCCCTCCGTCGCAGCGTCCTCCGGCCAGCCGTTCCCGCCTCGAACACCACACCCATCTCCGGTCACCAAGCGGGCCGGGAGCGGAAGGTCACGCCTTGGCGGACGGGATCCGGTCGAGGGTGACTCCGAAGTGATCGCGGTAGGCGGGGAGAAGTTCACTCTCGTCCAGGTCGCGTTCCGTGCGCTCGCCGTCCACGGTGTGGATCAGTTTGCGGTCGCGGAGCGTGATCCGGCCCTCGGCCGTGCGCATCGAGCAGACCGGCGACCTGGTGAAGTGCGACTTCGGAGAGGTCTCCTGCCACCAGCACATCGGGACGAAGTCCGCCAGCTCGTAGGGCCGGGCGGTCAGCCGGTAACCCGGGTCGCCGTTGTGCGCGATGTCGAGGTCGCCGTGGTCGCCTGGGGCAAGCCCGACCAGGAACGCGCCCCCGCCGTTCTTCTGCTCCGCGCGCCCGTCGAGCCGCAGCGGCTCGTCGGAGAAGTCACCGAACCCGACGTCGACCAGCCACGGCTCGTCCAGATCGACGCGCAGCGCGAGATGGTCGAAGAGCGGCCCCGGCACACCACCACCGCCGAAGACGCGAGCGGCGAGCAGCGTCACCCGGTAGCCGAGCGCGGTCAGCAACTCGGCGAGCAGTCCGTTCAGCTCGTAACAGAAGCCACCGCGACGGCGGACGACGATCTTGTCGTACAGGGTGTCGGGGTCGAGCGAGATCGGCTCACCGAGATGAATGCTCAGGTTCTCGAACGGCACCGCCCTGAGGTGCGCGAGCTGCAGGGTCCGTAGGCCCTGGACATCCGGCTCCGCGGGGCGGTTCACGCCCAACCTGTCCAGGTAACGAGTGATCCGCGATTCATCCATGGGGAAAGCAAATCACGCGCCGCCACCCGCCGGATCCCACCACCGGATCCCCGTCCGCCCCACCGTACGGAGAGCCGCGACCGGACGAAAAGAGCCCATCACCGCCGGGACACCGTGCGCGCCCCTCGATATACGCAGTCACTTATTCAGCACTGGCGAGACATCCGACCACGAAGTAGCGTTCCGGGCATGGGTGACGTCCACGCCGCCAAAAAATGATCCTGCTGTGCTCCGCAATCGCGTTCATGTCGGCCTGTTCCGGACAAGCGGGACCGGGCAGCGACTCCAGCACGGCGGCAGATCAATGGCGCGATTTTCCATACACACGCGATCCACGCCCGATAATCATCGTTGACGATCTCCCAAAACTCGTTGGTGAAGCCAAGCCCGGAACTCGGTTCACTTTACGGGAAAAGCTGTCCGACGATCCACCGGGGAGCCCGGATGTCCTGCTCGACGGAGACAAGGTAAGCCTAACCCGGATATCGGCCGCAGATGCTTTCGATCGCCTTTCCGAGCGGCTTCGGGGGTTACCCGGAGAGACCATAACCGTCGTCGAAGCGCGCCTTAACCAGCTGGAATGGATGACGGACAGGGGCTCGCTGTCGCTTCCCTCATGGAGCTTCCGCACGGACAACGGAGGGTCGGTAAGCTGGCCGGCGGTAACCCCTGACGCGTTTTGGCGCCTGGGTCAGACAAGGCGCTCGGCGGCGATCGACAGTGTTTCCCTGGACGCGTCGAGAACCTCACTTTCCTTTAAAGTCACCGTCGCTCCGACTTCCTGCGATGGATCAACCGGCGACGATCATTTCGAAGCCGGCCAACTCCAGTCCGCCGTGGTGATCCTTACCGGTGAGCCAAGCACCGCGCAGCCCGACTGCGATCGGCCGGCCTTCGCCATGCTGAAAAGCGGAACCGTACGAATTGATCGCCCCCTGGAGGGAAGGGTCGTCGTCGATCAGCAAGGCAACCCTGTGCCGGTTGAAACACCGTGAAATCATCACTCCCGACAGAGTTTCACCCCCGGCCATACAGGCTCTCGGAGCGTCAGTAGGTTCGCAGTTGTAGCGGAAAACCGGCATCGAGGATCAGTGGCATCATGCTCATCCCCGCACACCTCGAAGGGCCGCTCCTCGGTGGGCGCATCACCACCCCGTCTGCGGTCTGACCATCCAGCGGACGCCTTCTTCCGTCCTCGTGTCCCGGTGTCCGGTCATCTCTCGCGGCCGTTCGGGCGTGTCTTGATCGATGAACGTTCACTGGCGTGAGACAGGGAGACGTTCATGCGGTGACTCGTGACGTCGCCCGCGTCACGGCCCGCTCAGGCCACCGTCGCGTGTCTCATCTGGCGGAGAAGTCGAACTCCCCGTCCTTGACACCACCGACGAACGCCTCCCACTCCGCACGGCTATAGACGATCACCTCACCATCAGGCCGATGACTATGCCGCACCGCAACCCGCCCGCTACCGTCCCCCAACGGCCCAGCTTCAACGCAGCTCCCGCCGCCGTTGTCGCTCTTCGTACTGATGCGCCAGGCAACGTGGGCTAAATTCATGGAATCAGGCATTTCACACCCTTCCCTCGCGTTTACCGCAATAGCTCCTCTGCTATCGCGGAGATCAATACAGCCGACTCCTCGGGAGTCAGAGCCAGCTCCCGCAGTTCATCGTACGTCCGCACGAAACGCTGAGCATCTGGCGATTCAATATAAATAGCCCCTTTCGGAGTCTCCGCGTAGCCGACCTCAGGAAACGGCTTCTCCATCGTGAAAATCCGGAACGCACCGGCCGGACTGGCATGCGCCCCAGCGCTGAATGGCAGGACGCGGACCTCGATGTTGGGCTGAGCAGCATGCCTGGCCAGTTCTCCGAGTTGCTTCGCCAGGCATACGGCACCACCGACCTGCCTGCGCAGCACAGACTCATCGATGATCGACAACAGACGGGGTGGGTTGTCTCCCGCGAGGATCCCTTGACGAGTCGTGCGAAGCTCGACCCAGCGGTCGATCTGCTCGCCTTTCGCGTCATACTCAGCCGCCGTGATCGCCGCCCTCGCATACTCCGGGGTGTGGAGCAGACCGGGCAGCAGAGTGTTATCGAAAGCCCGGATCTCACGCGCCCGGGACTCCAGCCACACATAGTCGACGAACGCACCGGCGACCTCGGTGGCGTACCCGTCCCACCAGCCCTTCTGCCAGACCTCCTGGCTGAGCTTCATCAAGCTTTCACGCCGTCCGCTGTCCGCCACGCCGTACAGATCAAGGAGGGCGAGCAGGTCAGGGCGCCGGATCGGATACTCCCCCGATTCGAAGCGACCGGCGGTGGACGGATCTCGCTGGAGGTACTCAGCCACATCTTTGAGCAACAGAGAGTTGGCCTCACGTAGCTCACGGAGTTGCTGGCCGAGCCACTGAGCTCGGAGCGTTACCCACTTGGGAGCAGCCATGCTCACCTTCCAGGCCGGGCTGTACAGGCCAGCGCTTTCAGCAACCTGGCAGATACAGCTTGTGAACTTCGGTAACCGCGTGTCACTATACTCAAAGTAGCGACCCGGTCACAGAGAGATGAAGAAAAGGCGTGTCCAACCACGAAAAGGGTCGCGTGATCACAGAAAGACCACCAAAAAGAAGAAGCCGGGGCGGGCTTCGCTTGGAGGCCCTGCTCGCCCCGGCCACAAAGCCGGAAGGAAGCACCCGAGATGGAGCACTTCAACGGTTCAGACAACCCGACTGTCTACCATGGCGCGAGCTCACGGGAGAGCGCAACCGGAAGTGACGGCTACGCCCTTCCCAACGGAATCGACCACGGTCCCACCAGGGAGGACGTGAGGGCGTTGGCCGGCGGTCTGCCTCGGGTGTTCGCCCTGGTCCAGGAGTTCGGCGAGGACGTCCCCGAGGTGGTGGCGTACGGGCTGGCGCTGCCGGGCGGAGAGGCGGCCACCGTCGGTGTGACCGCCCGGGGGTTCGGCAGCTGGCGGAGCGCCGACAGCGCCGCGTACCGGCTCCACTCCGACCTCGTCTAGCTCGGAGAGAGCGGAGAAACTCCCGCCTGAAAGGACGATCGTACGGCGACGGCCTGGCCGCGCGAGGTGGCCGCTCGGCACCGCACGAGCCTGGACAGGGAGCCGCCCGCCTCACCTGGTCTCACCGTCCGCGCTCGGTGCCACGCGGGCCCGGACGGGGACGCCCCTCAGCGGATCTCCCCGTCCGGGCTCGCGCGAACACCGTCCAGGTTCGCGCGCAGACCCGCCAGGATCGCGTTCAGCCCGTACTCGAAGTCGGCGTCGGCCGCCTCGCGCGACTCCCCCTCTACAGGGCGACCGGCGCTCGCCTGCTCCTCGACCACCCACCCGACGATGTAGCGGCCGATGACGAGGATCACCCGCCGGGCCTCCTCCGGAGGAAACCCCGCCTCGCCCAGCACCTCGACCACGGAGTCGGAGGTCGCGGCCTGGTTCCCGACCGGCCGGGCACCGACGTGCAGCCGCGCGCCGTCGCGATAGGTGAGCAGGCTCCGGCGCAGCGCCCGCCCCCGCTCGGCGAGCCAGTCGGCCCAGTCCTGGCCGGGCCCCGGGCGGGCCAGGTGCGCGAACGCGTCCTCGATCATGGTCGCGGCCATGTGGTCGAGGAGTTCCCGCTTGCTGCCGAAGTGGCGATACAGGACCGGTGAGCGTACGTCGAGCTCCTGCGCGAGCCCGCGCGTGGTCAGACCGTCCAGTCCGACCTCGTCGAGCAGCCGCAGCGCCGCCCGCATCACCGCCGCACGCGTGTGTCGCATCCCCCGCCTTCCCACGTTCTGTTACCGACGATAACTTCACGTCAGCTTCTCGGCCCTGAAGGGGCCGAGCTTGCGGCTCCTCGCCGTACCTGGCAGGTACGGTTCAGGCCGCGTCGTCGGCAGCGTGACTCACTGCCCTGCGACCGATGTTGATCGCAGCGTTGTGGTCGGCGGGGCCGGCGAACCCACAGCCGAGGCACTTGAAGTCGTCCCGGTTGGGACGGTTGCGTTTGTCGCAGTGCCCGCACCGGTGGCAGGTACGGGAGGTGTTGCGGGGGTCCACCAGGCGCACGGGCACGCCCGCGAGGGCGGCCTTGTAGGTCACGAACGTGCGGAGCTGGTGGAAGCCCCATGAGTGCAGGTCGGCGCGCTGAGCCTTACGAACCGTTACCCGGTCGCGGATGCCTTCGAGGTCTTCGAGGGCGATGCCGGTCTGGGTGTCTTTGGCTTTGCCGACCAGTTTCTTGCTGATCACGTGGTTGACGTTGCGGGCGAAGCGGGACTCTTTACGACGGCGGGCCTTGAGGAGGCGTTTGGCGGACTTGGTGCCCTTGGCCTGGAGGCGGGCGCGCAGGCGGGCGTTGCGCCGCCGCACAGCCCGCACCCCCTTGCCGGTGTGGGCTTGGCCGGTGGAGTCGGTGGCGAGGTTGACGATGCCGAGATCCACGCCCAGCCATTCGTCGGGCTCGGGACCTTGCGGCGGTTCGGGGACGTCGATCACGGTGGCGAGGTAGAACACGCCGTCGCGGTAGATGAGGTCGGCCTGGCCGCGTATGGTGGCGCCGCTGGTGGCCGGCCAGCGCCCCTGGTAGACCACGGGGATGATGATGCGGCCGGTGAGGGTGAGGATGCTGACCCGGTCGCGGCCTTTCCATGACAGGATGCGCTGGTCGTAGGCGACCGCACCCAGATCCCGGAAGACCGGCTTGATGTTCTTGTCGCGCTTGTAGGCCTCGCACGCCTTGGCGATCGACCGGATGGCCATCTGTGCCGACAGGCCGAACTCGTGCCGCAGGTCGGTGTACACCAGCTTCTGTAAGGCGATCTTGTTGGCGGTGTGGTGGGCGAACGCCACCTCGGCGGCACGGTTGGCGGCGGCGTTGCACGCGCGCATCGTCGCCAGCAGGGCTTTGCCCTGCTCGGCGCTCGGGGCGAGCTTCAGCATCTCAGTCACCAGCATGTATTGAAAATATCACTCAATACTTCACCGTGCCTTGTTTTCTTGGCATGACTCGGAAGAAAGCTGACCTGAATGCCTGGCCGGTCAGGGCACGCTCGGGCCTTGGCGGCCCTCCCGCTCCCGATTCCTCCCCGGCCTGAAGGCCAGGGCCTCCTCGGGAGAGTCGGTGACGGTGAACGCGCGGATCGCGGATCCCCGCGGGACCGGATCCGGCCCCGTACGACGGCCCGCCGACGGATTCCTCACGGTCCCGCCTCACGCGCCTCGCCCGCTTCCCGCGCGCCCCGGTGTGCCACCAGGAAGAGAGCGAGCGCGCCGAGGACGAGGACCGTCTGGCCGATCAGGTTGGCGGTGGTCGCGGTGCCGTGAAGGAACAGCAGCAGGAAACCGAGGAACGCCTGAGTCAGCAGCGCGCCCCCCGCCAGCGCGAGCCGGTGCGTGGCGCCCCAGCCGTCACCTCGCGACCACCGGCCGACCACGACCGCCGTCACGGCGATCAGCGCGATGCCCGCGGCGGTCCCCCACCAGTCCTCGGGACGGGCGACGAACGCCGCGGACGCGACGAATCCCGCCGTACCCACCAGCCAGGGTTTCGGCGACCGCCCATCCTTCGCCGGCCGGGAGCGCCAGCCGACGAGGAACGCGGCGACGGCCAGGAGCACGACCACGGCGGCGGCGCCGATCCTCTGTGGCGGCGAGGCCATGAATCCGCTGTCGTCGCGGATGCCGCCGAAGAGCACAAGGGAACCGAGGACGAACACGACGCAGGTGAAGAGCAGGCCGGGTATGCCCAGCCAGGGAGTCGTGGCGCGGCGGGGCACCAGGGTCTCGACGACGGCGATCGGGACGCCGATGCTCCAGACGGCGTGTCCCACGGTGAATCCCAGAGCGTTGACCGCGCTGAACCCCAGCGCCGGGATGAGCGTGGAACCGCGGGAGACGTCCCCCTCGAACAGCGGGGCGGGGTTGAAGAGGGTCTGGTCGATCAGGGTCGCCTCCAGCACGCCGTACGCGCACCCCAGCAGGATGATCGTCGGCCAGCCGCGCCCGGCGCGGCGCGTCACCTCGCGGATGATGATCGCGCCACCGCCGTACATCGGCGCGAGGACGACCAGACCCCAGAGCTCGGACGGGGGAACGTTGCCGAGCAGATATTCGGCGACCAGCGGGGAGAGGAGGAAGAGCCCGAGCGCGGGCGCGACCCGACGCAACGGCCCCGGACGCCCGCCGGGGGCCGCCTGAGCCGGCCGCGTCACCCTGGCTGCTTGGTCCGCCTCAGCCGCCTGAAGTGTCGGGGCCGGCTCGAAGGTCCGGGCCGCCTCAGCGGTCCTGGAGGGCTCGGAGAACTGAGCCGTTCGGTCAGTCTGGGTCGCGTGCCGTCGGTCGTCGGGAGGATTTCCGGTCATGGCGGCGACGCTAGGTCCGGACGCCCTCCGAGCACATCGAACGCGGGAGTGGCCTTCACCCCCCTCCCAGGGCGGAGCCGGGCCGCACCTCTCCCCCCTCGGACGGATTCCGGCCGAGAAAAATCTCAAAGGGAGCGCGGGCGCACGAGTCCCACGTCGTAGGCGAGGACGACGGCCTGGACCCGGTCGCGCAGGCCGAGCTTGCGCAGTACCGAGGACACGTGCGTCTTGACCGTGGCCTCGGTGAGCACGAGTCGCTCGGCGATCTCGGCGTTGGACAGCGCGAGCGCGACCAGCCGCAGCACCTCGACCTCCCGCCCGGTCAGCGAGCCGAGGCCGGGCGGCGTGGCACCAGGATCAGGCAGAACGGTGACGAACCGGTCGAGCAGCCTGCGGGTGACCGACGGCGCGAGCAGCGCGTCGCCGCGCGCGACCACGCGGACCGCCTCCACCAGTTCCGCGGGCCGCACGTCCTTGAGCAGGAAGGCACTCGCCCCGGCGCGCAGGGCGGCGAACACGGACTCGTCGACGTCGTAGGTGGTCAGCACGATGACCCGGGCCGGACTTCCCGAGGCGACGATCCTCCTGGTCGCCTCCAGACCGTCGACGCCGGGCATCCGCACGTCCATCAGGACGACGTCGGGCCTCAGCCGCTCGACCAGGGCCGCGGCCTCCCCGCCGTCCCCGGCCTCGCCGACCACCTCAAGGTCCGCCCTCGCCTCCAGGATCATCCGGAAACCACCGCGGACCAACGCCTGGTCGTCGACGATGACCACCCGGACGCTCATCGCGGCACTCCCAACGGCAGGCGGGCGCGGACGCGGAATCCGCCTTCGGGTCGCGGACCCGCGTCGAGGGTGCCGCCCAGCATCACGGCGCGCTCGCGCATCCCCGCGATCCCGTGACCGCCGCCACCACCGCTCCCGCCATCACCGTCGCCCATGTCTCCGCTCCCGCCTCCGCCGCCCATGCCTCCGTTGCTCCCATCGCCACCGCTGTCCGCGCCGTCACCGCCTCCGCCGCTCCCGCCACCGTGCCCGTCGTCGAGAATGTCCAGTTCGAGCATCCCCGAGGTGGCCCTGACGATCACCTCCGCGCGACCGGCGCCCGCGTGGCGCAACGTGTTGGTGAGCGCCTCCTGAACGATCCGGTAGGCGGAGAGGTCGACCCCTGACGGCAGCGCGCCATCGGCACCGATGTCCTCCATGCGCACCGCGACCTCCAGACCGGCGGCGCGGAACGGCTCCACGAGCTCCACGAGCCGATCGAGTCCCGGCTGGGGAGGCTGTGGCACGTCCTCCGCGCCCGGCCGTACCACGGCCAGCAACCGGCGCAGCTCCCCGAGCGCGTCACGCCCCGCCGCCTCGATCGAACGCAGCGCGGCGCGTGCCTGGTCTGGGCGTTCTTCGAAGACGTCGTCGGCGGCGGCCGCCTGCACGACGATGACCGAGACACTGTGCGCGATCACGTCGTGCAGCTCGCGGGCGATCCGCGCCTGCTCCTCGCTGACCGCCCTGCGCGACTCCTGGTCGATCGCCACACGCCGGTTGCGTACGACCTCGCCGAGTGCCCAGGCGAGGATGGGGAACGCCATCGCGAACTGCGCGTCCTGGCTGGGAGCGGTGAGAAAGTTCAGCGCGGTGAGAACGAGCAGCGCCGCGAGCGCGGGCAGCGACACGCGGGGCGGGCGGAGCGCGGCCAGCGAGCCGATCGCGAAGAGGCCCGCGAACGGGAAGAGCCCCTGCGGCGCGAGGTAGTGGACGAGAAGCCCTCCGGCGAGCGCGATCACCATCACCGTCACCGGATGGGATCGCCGCCACCACAGCGCCACGCCCTGCGCCGCGCCCGCGATCATCCCGAGGACCACCAGCGGTCCCGGACGCGCCACCGCCTCGTCCATCACCAGGGCGACGAGATACAGCCCGACGGCGAGCGAGACGGCGATATCGGCGATCAACCGGAGAGTGCTGCGGGACGAACGTCGCACTTCCGGAGTATCCCAGATCGGCTACCGCGTTTCTGTTGTCTCCGATCCGCCCACCGGTCTCCTGAACAGGAGCGAACACGTCCGACAGGAGATCCGTGATCCGGCCCGACCGGCGCGCCTCCGACAAACCTCCGATGCACCGACAGCGTCCGATCCCCACTCCTCCGTACGAAGGACCTCATCCACATGAGTGAGACTGTTCCGCGCGGTACCGCAACAGGTCGTCAGGTACGCCGCGCCGTGCTCGCGGGCGCCCTCGTCGCCGTCCTGGGCGCCTCCGTGGTGAACGCCCTCCCCGCGAGCGCGGGCGCGGCCGAGACCCCTGTGTCGCAGGGCCGGGCCGCCGTCGCCTCCTCGGTCGAGCGCGGCGACCTGTCCGCCGCGGCCGCGGTCGACGGCAGGAGCGACACCCGCTGGTCCAGCGCGTTCAGCGACCCCCAGTGGCTGCGGGTGGACCTGGGCAGGTCCACCGCGATCAACAAGATCGTGCTGAACTGGGAACACGCCTACGCCACCGCGTTCCGGATCCAGACCTCCAACGGCGACGGCCGGTGGAAGACGATCCACCGCACGACCGCGGGCAAGGGCGGCGTGCAGACCCTCAACGTCTCGGCCACCGGCCGGTACGTGCGGCTTCACGCCACCCAGCGGTCCAGCCGGTACGGTGTCTCGCTCTGGGAGTTCCAGGTCTTCGGCAAGGGCTCGGCCGCTCCCGTACCGGGCGTCACCCCGACCGCGCCGACGCCGAGTTCGAGCCCGAGCCGCACCCCGACCGCCGGCCCCAGCGCCTCCCCGACTCCCACCCCCAGCAGGACCCCGACCACACCGGCCCCGGAGGTCCCCGTGGAAACCTCCGCCGAGAAGGGCGTGGGCGTGTGGCAGGCGCCCGGTGTCAGCGCGGCCCTCGCGGCCTCCGGTGCGAGCTGGTATTACACCTGGTCCACGAACCACAACGGCGTCACGACTCCGAAGTCGGCCGAGTTCGTCCCGATGATCTGGGGAGCCGACAGCGTCACCGACCAGAATCTCGCCCAGGCGAAGAACGCCGGTCCCTACCTGCTCGGGTTCAACGAGCCGGACATGGCCGAACAGTCCAACATGACCGTGGAGAAGGCGCTGTCGCTGTGGCCGAGGCTCACCGCGACGGGCCAGAAGATCGGCAGTCCCGCCGTCGCCTACGGCGGTGACAGGGCGGGCGGCTGGCTGGACCGCTTCATGTCCGGGGCGGCCCAGAGGAACTACCGCGTCGACTTCGTCACGCTGCACTGGTACGGCGGGGACTTCCGCACCGAGGCGGCGGTCGGCCAGCTCAGGTCGTACATCCAGGCCGTGTACGAGCGCTATCGCAAGCCGATCTGGCTCACCGAGTACGCCCTGATCGACTTCTCGAACGGTGTCCGCTTCCCCACCGACGCCCAGCAGGCCGCCTTCGTCACCGCGTCCACCACGATGCTGGCCTCCCTGCCGTACGTGCAGCGCTACGCCTGGTTCGGCCTGCCCTCCTCGGACACCGAGCCGAACAGCGGCCTGTTCCTGAGCAACGGCGTCGCCACCCCCGCGGGCCGCGCCTTCCAGGCGGCCAAGTGAGCTGAGCAGCCCGTTTGGCTATGATGCGCAGGATCAGGCGACTCGATGACCGCACGTGTCACCGCCTGCCTAGAAGATCACCCCCGCCTTCCCCTTCACGCCGGAAGGCGAGGGTCTCCTGCGCAGAAAGGACTCCTCGGATGAACACCCCCTCCCGGACCACGCGGCCGGTCTTCCGCGCGGCCACCGTCGCGGACGTGCCCGCCCTGGTGCGCCTGGTCCACTCCGCGTACCGGGGGGAGTCGAGCCGGGCCGGGTGGACGACCGAGGCGGACCTGCTGGACGGGCGGCGGACGGACGTCGAGAGCGTGACCGCCGAGTTGGAGAAGCCGGAAAACCACATGATCCTCATGGAGGTGGACGGCGAACTCGTCGCCTGCTGCCAGGTGGAGCACCGCGGCGAATACGCCTATTTCGGGATGTTCGCCGTACGTCCCACCCTGCAGAACGGCGGCTTCGGCAAGGCGCTCCTCGCCGAGGCCGAGCGCTTCGCCCGTGAGACCTGGGACGTGCGCGAGATGCACATGACGGTGATCTCGGTCCGCGAGGAGCTCCTGGCCTGGTACGTACGCCGCGGCTACTCCCGCACCGGCGAGACGGCCCCGTTCCCCTACGGAGACGAGAGCTTCGGCCTGCCGACCAGGGACGACCTGGAATTCGAGATCTTGGTCAAGAAACTCGGCTGAGCGGGAAGCGGCACCGACGGCCGGAACACCCTGCCCGTTCGGCGGCAGGCCGTCGAACGGACGACCGCCGCGCGTCGGCGGGTCCCGGCCACGCCCGGCCGCCGGCGAAGGTAGCGTGACACGAATGAGCGAGTCCTATCTCGACCCCGCCGAGTGGTACGCGACCCTGCCCACCGTGTTCGTCTCGGCCTGCATGCTGATCACCGACGCGGAGGACCGTGTCCTGCTGGTCAAGCCCAACTACCGGCCCGGCTGGAACTTCCCCGGCGGGGTCGTCGAGGAGGGGGAGGCACCCCACGACGGCGCGACGCGCGAGGTGGCCGAGGAGCTCGGGGTGTCCGTCAAGGCGGGCGACCTGCTCGTGGTCCAGTGGACACCGCCGGCGAAGGACCGTCCCCGCCCGGTGATCCACTTCATGTTCGACGGCGGCGTCCTGGACGACACCGCCCACATCCGGTTGCAGGCCGAGGAGCTCGACGAGGCGGCGTTCCTCCCCTGGGACATCGCGATGTCCCTCCTGCCGGGGGACATCGCCCCACGCCTCGCCGCGGGGCGCCTGGCCCGCGAGAGCCAGCGTCCCGTCTACCTGCCGAGCGGCCTCTCGGACACCGGCGGCTGAGCCACCCGGTCACGGGCCCCGCTGAGGTACGGGGACGAACACCTGGCCTGGGATTCAAGGCGATAAAACGGGTAGGGCCGCGGTATGAGTGAAATGCCCCCAGACCGCGAGGGTCTGAGTGACGAGCAGGCGGTCGAGGTCGAGGAGTGGACCGACGACCTCGGCCTCAACCACGAGATCGTCGAACACGACGACGAGCACCGTGACACCCTCGACGAGCGTCTCCGGCGCGAGGCACCGGACCGCGAGCGGGCCCCGCGCGACGATACCCGCCTGGTGGCGCCGGACGAGGGGCTGAGCCCCGACGAGACGTCCGAGGAGTACGCCTCGGATGTGGGCCCCGACGACGGCGACCTGTCGGCCGAGGAGCGCGCCGTCCACATCGAGCCCGACATCGAGTACCGCGACACCTGAGCACCGGGAGCACGCCACCCGCTCGGGCACCGCGACACATGAGGACCCTGGGGCCCCGCGAACCCGCGACTCGGCGATGCGGTCAGGCCCCGGGGTCGGCTTGGTCTCGTCCCCGGGGCGGTCAGCGGGCGAGGGCGGCGGCCAGGGCGTGCAGGTCGTCGACCACGTGGTCCGCCTCGGCGGCGCGGGGGCGCTCGGCGTGGAGATGCCCCCAGGGCCCCCGGCGGATCAGCGCGGTCCGCATGCCCGCCGCTCGGGCGGGCAGGACGTCGTTGTCCAGCCGGTCGCCCACGTAGAGGATCTCGCCGGGCTCGCGGCCCGACACCGCGACGACCCTGGCGAAGAACTCCGGGGCGGGCTTGGAGACACCCCAGCCGTCTGAGGTGTGGATCGCGTCGACGGGCAGGTCCATCGCGGCGAGCGCGTCGCGCGCCTGCGGAGGCTGGTTGCCCGCGATGATCAGCTCGTATCCGAGGTCGCGCAGCGCCGCGAGAGCGGGCCGTACGTCCGGATAGAGGTCGTCGGCGTCGAAGTTCACCCGAAGCCCGGTGGGGTCGTCGCGCTTCCACGCCTCCTGCTCGGCCTCGACCTCGAACCCGGGCCGCAGCAGCCGGAAGGCGTCCTCGAACGAGCGGTCGAGCGCGGCCATGCCACCGAGCACGCCGAGCATGGTGAACCGGGTGACCCCCAGCCGGTCGGCCCAGCGCGACCAGATGCGCGTCTCGTCGATCAGCGTCTCACCTACGTCGAACACCAGCGCCCGGACCACGGTGCCCCCCTTTCCTTTTCAGGCCCACGATCGTAGTCCGGCCGCTCGGGACGACACCGAGCGGGACCGCGTCAACCCGCCTCCTCCCACCAAACGGGTGTGTCCTGCTTTTCTCACATGACCCGCCCATGCTCCCGGCCTCGCCTCTACGCCCGCGCCATGTCGCCGCCAGGCCGAACCGCGACCACGGACCATACGCGTCGCGCCCCACCGCACAGCCATACGAGACTTAGAGTCATCGCTCGGACACGGAGGGAGAGACTTATGGTGACAACGGCACGTGCCGTCCCGCCCGCCATATTCCCCGAAAGGATCCGGCACTGGCTCGCACGGCGCGGGATCTTCTCGAAACCCTGCCCCCCACCCCCGGCTTTCGCGCCGAAGTCATCGACGGGAACCTGATCGTGAGCCCCGTGGGCACCCCCGAACACAGCTGGAGCGCGACACTCCTCTCCTACGCGCTGCAGCCGGTCGTCATAGAGCGGAAGTGGCACGCCCACCTGGGCGGAGTGAACGTCTGCGTCGACGGCCCCCGAGACAGCCTCGTCCCCGACTTCGTGCTCGCCCCCGCCGACTGCCCACGCTGGGGCACACTGGAGCTGCGCTCCTCCGGGTTGATCATGGTTACCGAGATCGTCTCCTCGGGGAGCACGCGGGTCGACAGTGACGACAAGCCCCGCGTCTACGCCACGGGCGGGGTGCCCGTCATGCTGCTCGTCGACCCGATCGCCGCCCCTCCCACGGTCACGGTCCTGAGCGACCCCGAGGACGGGACCTACCAGACCGTCACACGCGTCCAGATGGGCAAGCCGCTCCGCATCCCCTCCCCCGTCGACTTCGACCTCGACACCTCGATCTTCCTGTGACTCCCGCCCCCCTGACGGAGCCTCGGCCTGCGGCGACGGTTCCGCGGGAATCACTCCGGAGCCGAACGGCTCCCCTTGGGGCAGCCCTCAGAGCTTCTCCATCGCCTTGCGGATGCGCTTGTCGGAGATCGAGTACGGAGTCCCGAGGGTCTGCGCGAAGTAGCTCACCCTGAGCTCCTCGATCATCCAGCGGATCTGGCGGACGTCGTCGTCCGAGCGACGGGCCGGTGGAAGCTTCTCGACCAGCTCGTGATACTCGTCCTCGATGTCGTGCACCCTGTCCATCCGCTCCCCGTCACGGAACGCGTCCTCGTGCACCTTCTCCAGCCGCCGTTCGGCCCCCTTGAGATAGCGGAGCAGGTCGGGCAGTCGCCGGTAACCGGTATCGGTGACGAAACCCGGATAGACGAGGTTGGCCACCTGGTCGCGGATGTCCTCGATCGCGCGGGTGGAGCGAGACTCGGGCAGCAGGGTCGAGACGGTGTGCCAGACCTTGAGGATGCTCTCGACCCGGGCGACCACCTCGGCGGTGGTGTCGAACAGCTCGGCCCTGACCCTGTCGTGCAGTGCGGTGAAGGCCGTCTCGTCCCAGACCGGGCCGCCGTGCTCGGCCATGAGGTGGTCGGCGGCGCAGGCGATGCAGTCGTCGAACAGCGCGGTGGCGCCGGCGTGCGGGCTGCGGCTCAGGGCGAGCTTGGACTGGTTGCCGAGGCGGCCGAGCACCCATTTGGCCGGTGACGGGGTGTTGAGCAGCAGCAGCCTGCGGGTGCCCTCCCACATCGCCCGGCGCTGCTCGGTCTCGGTCTCGTACATCCGTACGGCCACGGTGGCGCCCTCGTCGGCGAGCGCAGGGTAGGCCTTCATCCTGCGCTGCTCGAACGTCTTGGGCAGCGCGCCCACGGTCCATCCCGTCAGGCCGGTCTTCTCCAGGCCGGCGGCCTTGGAGAGGGTCTGGCGGAGCTTGGGGGCGAGCCGCCGTTTCAGCTCGGCCAGGTCCTTGCTCTCCGCCAGCTTCTGCCTGCGCCCGTCGATCACCCGGAAGGTGATCTTGAGGTGGTCGGGGACGAGGTCGGGCTGCCATGCCTCGCGCGGCACCTGGACGCCGGTCAGGTTCAGCAGCTCGCGCTCCAGCACGGCGAGCAGCGGCTCCTGGGTGGGCTCGGCCCGTTCCAGCGCCTTCTTGGCGTAGTTGGGGGCGGGGACGAAGTTGCGTCGGATGTGCTTGGGCAGGCTCCGGATGAGCGCGGTGAGCAGTTCCTCACGCAGCCCGGGGATCTGCCAGTCAAAACCCTCGACGTTGACCTGGTTGAGCAGCGCGAGCGGGATGTGCGCGGTGACGCCGTCGGCGTCGGTGCCGGGCTCGAACTGGTAGGTGAGGGGGAAGCGCAGGCCGCCCTGGCGCCACACGTCGGGGTAGTCGCGTCTGCTGACGTCGCCCGCCGTCTCGCTGATCAGCATCGACTTCTCGAAGTTGAGCAGGTCGGGCTGGTCGGTCCTCGTCTTCTTCCACCAGGAGTCGAAGTGGCGTCCGGAGACGACGTCGGCGGGGACGCGCTGGTCGTAGAAGTCGAACAGCGTCTCGTCGTCGACGAGGATGTCGCGGCGCCGTGCCCGCTCCTCCAGCTCCTCGACCTCTTCGAGAAGCTTGCGGTTCTCTGCGAAGAAGGCGTGGTGGGTCTCCCAGTCGCCCTCGACCAGGGCGTGCCGGATGAACAGCTCCCGGCTCAGCTCGGGGTCGATGCGGCCGTAGTTGACCTTGCGCTGGACCACGATCGGGACGCCGTACAGCGTCACCTTCTCGTAGGCCATCACCGAGCCCTGCTTCTTCTCCCAGTGCGGCTCGGAATAGGTGCGCTTGATCAGGTGCTGGGCGAGCGGCTCGACCCACTCGGGCTCGATCTTGGCGTTCACCCGGGCCCAGAGCCTGGAGGTCTCCACCAGCTCGGCCGACATCACCCAGAGCGGCTGCTTCTTGGCGAGCGCGGAGCCGGGGAAGATCGCGAACCGGGCGTTGCGCGCGCCGACGTACTCGGTCATGGGCCTGCGCGGCTCGTTCGGGGGGCGGCGACCGCCGCCGGCGTCGGCGGTCTTCTTGTCGATGTCCTTGACGCCGACGTGCGACAGCAGGCCCGACAGCAGGGAGATGTGGATCTTCTGCTCGTCGCCGGGGGTGCTGTTGAGGGTGACGCCCAGGGTCTTCGACATCTGGCGGAGCTGGCCGTAGACGTCCTGCCACTCGCGGACGCGCAGGTAGTTGAGGAACTCGGCCTTGCACAGTCGCCGGAACGCGCTGGAGGAGAGCTCCTTCTGCTGCTCCTGCAGGTATTCCCACAGGTTCAGGTACGAGACGAAGTCGGACTCCTTGTCCGCGAAGCGGCGGTGTTTCTCGTCGGCGGCCTGCTGCTTGTCGGCCGGTCGCTCGCGCGGGTCCTGGATCGACAGCGCGGAGGCGATGACCATCACCTCGCGGACACAGCCGTTGTGGTCGGCCTCCAGCACCATGCGGGCCAGTCGCGGGTCGACCGGCAGGCCCGCCAGCTTGCGGCCGAGCGGGGTCATCCGACGCCCCTGGTCGAAGGCGCCCAGCTCGAGCAGCAGGTCGTAGCCGTCCTTGACCTGGCGCTGGTCGGGCGGCTCGACGAACGGGAAGGCGCCGATGTCGCCCAGGCCGATCGAGGTCATCTGCAGGATGACCGAGGCGAGGTTGGTGCGCAGGATCTCCGGGTCGGTGAACTCCGGCCGGGTGACGAAGTCGTCCTCCTCGTACAGCCGGATGCAGACGCCCTCGGAGACGCGGCCGCAGCGGCCCTTGCGCTGGTTGGCCGAGGCCTGGGAGATCGCCTCGATGGGCAGGCGCTGGACCTTGGTGCGGTGGCTGTATCGGGAGATCCTGGCGAAGCCGGGGTCGACCACGTACTTGATGCCCGGCACGGTAAGCGAGGTCTCGGCCACGTTGGTGGCGAGCACGACCCGGCGGTTGGTGTGCGACTGGAAGACCCGGTGCTGCTCGGCGGCGGACAGCCTGGCGTACAGCGGCAGGATCTCCGCGTCCTTGCGCTTCGACAGCGCCTCGGCGGTGTCGCGGATCTCGCGCTCGCCGCTGAGGAAGACAAGGATGTCGCCGGGTCCCTCCGCGCACAGCTCGTCGACCGCCTTGCCGATCGCCTGGATCTGGTCGTCGTCCTCGGCGATCGGCCGGTAGCGCACCTCGACGGGGTAGGTCCGGCCGGAGACCTCCACGATCGGCGCGTCGCCGAAGTGCCGGGAGAATCGCTCGGGGTCGATCGTCGCCGAGGTGATGATCACCTTCAGGTCGGGGCGGCGCGGGAGCAGCTGCTTGAGGTAGCCCAGGATGAAGTCGATGTTGAGGCTGCGCTCGTGCGCCTCGTCGACGATGAGCGTGTCGTACTGGTCGAGGTCGCGGTCGTTCTGCAGCTCGGCGAGCAGGATGCCGTCCGTCATGACCTTGACGAGGGTGCCGTCGCCCACCTGGTCGGTGAAGCGCACCTTGTAGCCCACGGCGTCGCCGAGCGGGGTGTCGAGCTCCTCGGCGACGCGCTCGGCCACGGTGCGGGCCGCGATGCGGCGGGGCTGGGTGTGCCCGATCAGGCCCCTCACGCCCCTGCCCAGCTCAAGGCAGATCTTCGGCAGCTGGGTGGTCTTGCCGGAACCGGTCTCTCCGGCGACGATCACGACCTGGTTGTCGCGGATCGCCTCCAGGATGTCGTCCCTGCGCCGGCTGACCGGCAGCGCCTCGGGATAGGTGATCACGGGGACACCGGCGCGGCGCTGGGCGACGCGCCGTTCGGCCCGCTCGATGTCGGAGGTGATCTCCGCGGCGATCTTCTGCTGCGCGGCGCGGTTTCTGACCCTGCGTGCCCCGTCGAGCCTGCGGCGAAGCCGCCGCTGGTCACGCAGCGTGAGCTCGGGCAGGCGCGCGTGCAGGTCGGAGAGAGACGATGTCAAAGGAGGCGTTCCCATACTGAAGCCAGGATACTTTCGGCCCACGTGTGAAGGCTCACCCGCGGTCGTGAGGCGCGTGTGGGGCTCCACACCTGAAGGCCCCTGTGCGAAGGCCCAACCGCCCATGCTGCCCGAGACACCGCGCCACCGCATCCCAATATCGGACCCGTACGCCGTCCCCTTCTCCGGAAGGGGACGGCCCCGCCTCCCCCTGTAGGGGGTGACGGGGCCGTCGCGTCGGGCCTCACCCGGATTCCGCCGGGGCGGGAGCCGGGGTCAGCGGGTTACGGGAGGGGAGGGTAGGCGTTCTGGAGCAGCTGGCGGAACTGGGCGGAGAACCACTGGCCGGCGATCGGCGCGTCGGCCAGGGCACCGCTGGGGTTGTTGCCGTTGCGCTCGTTACCGCCGTAGGTCGGGTCGCACATCCGGTCGAAGCCCTTGCCCTCGTTGTTCGGGATCTCCTTGCTGGCGCCGTCGGACTCGCCCGGAGGCTTGACCCAGACGTAGGCGTCCAGGCCGGTCGCGGGGCTGGCCTGCGGGCGCTCGCCCAGTCCGGCACCGCTCTGGTTGCACCAGTTGCCGGCGTGGATCCTGCGGTCGATGCGCGACTGGTTGACGAAGGTGTCCACGTTCGTCGAGGTGCTGGGAGCGGCCGGGCGGGCCGAGCCTCCCCAGCCGTTGCGGGAGGTGTCGATCAGCATGCCGATGTTGGACTTGAAGCCCTTCTGGATCAGCGTGTTCCTGAACCCCTGGGCGAAGGAGAGCTCGTCGACGTAGTAGTTCCAGTCGACCCACTTGGACTGGCGGACGCTCTGGCCGTTGACGTTGGTGTTGATGGTGAAGTGCGGCTCACGCAGCGCCGAGTAGTTGGAGGTGTTGGTGATGAAGCCGTCCACGCTGTCGAAGCCCGCGACGGTGCCGGCGACGGTGCTCGCGAACAGGTCGGCGGACGGCCCCGAGTTGGAGTCCCAGCCAAGCCAGCCGTGGTGCCCGGCGTCGACGTAGGTGTAGACGTTCTTGATCGCGTGCAGCTTGTCCAGGGCGTAGCGGACGCCGTTGACGTAGGCGCCGCTGTCCTTGGCCTCCTGGCACGCCGCCAGGTTGAGGTTGGTCACCAGGTTCGGCAGCGAGTCGATCTCGACGATCGTCGAGATCCGCAGGCCCGCGTACTTCGGCTCGGCCATGATCGCGGCGATCGGGTCGATGTACTCGGTCTTGTAGCGGTTCATACCGTTCTCGGAGACGCGCAGCTCACCGTTGGAGGCGAGCGCCGAGCAGTCACGGTTGGGCAGGTTGTAGATGACGAACTGGATCGTCAGCGGCTTGCTGCCGTTGGCCGCGTCCTGCAGCAGGGCCTCGTCCAGGTGGGCGCGCACGCCCCTGTTCGAGGAGGTGCCCTCGATGGCGGCGATCCGGTCCAGCCACACGGCGGTGGAGATGTTGGCGATCGCGCTGCCGCCCGGCTCGGCGGCGGCCTTGGCCGACCAGTCGGGGTTCACGTAGCCGTCAGCGCCGGCGTAGGGGTTGTCGACGTGCACCGGCGTCGGGTCGGTGCCGTCGTCGTCGGCCTCGGTCACGGCGACGGTGGCGGCGGTGTGTCCGGCGGCGGTGGCCGTGATGGTGGCGGTGCCGTTGGTCTGGTCGGCGTCCTGGGCCGCCGAGACCGTCACGTTCTGCGCCGTGTTCCAGTTGGCGGTGGTGAAGGTCAGCGTGCTGGGCGCGATGGTGATGTCGCTGTCACCCGTCTTGGCCAGGCTGACCGTGACGTTGCCACTCGGCGCCTGGCTGAGCCGGAAGGCGGCCGTCCTCGACGAGCCCTCGGGGACGCTGAGGGAGGTCGGGGAGGCGACGATCGACGGCGTCGTGTTGCCGCCGCCCACGGTGAAGGGCACCGCGGCGGTCTGGGTGGAGAGCGCCGGGGAGGCGTTGTCGTACGCCTTGGCACTCGCGGTGTGCGAGCCGCTCGCCAGACCGGTGGCGGAGTAGGAGTAGGGAGCGCTGGTGTCGGTGTTGACCAGCGCGCCGTCGACGTAGAACTCCACCTTGCTGATGGAGCCGTCGTCGCTCGCGGTCGCGGCGAGCGGCACGGCGGCACCGGCCTGGTGGGTGGAGCCGGAGGCGGGGCTGGTCAGGCTGACCGTGGGGGGCTGGTTGACCGGGCCCTGCCCGCCGCAGGTGACGCCGTTGACCGTGAAGGAGGTGGGCTTGGGGTTGCTCCCGTTCCACGATCCGTTGAAGCCGATGTTGGTGGAGGCGCCGGTGGCGAGGGAGCCGTTGTAGGAGAGGCTCTTCGCGGTGACCTGGGCGCCCGACTGTGCCCAGGTGGCCGACCAGCCCTGCTGGACCGTCTGCCCGGCGCCGAAGGTGAAGCCCAGGGTCCAGCTCGTGAGCGGGTCACCGAGGTTCTTCAGGATAATGTTGGCGGTGAATCCGCCCTGCCAGTCATTGGTGGTGTAGGCGACGTCGCAGGCGACCGCGGCGTGTGCCGTGGCGGCCTGCCCGGTGGCAAGACCGGCGGCGGCCACGAACATGGCCGCCATGGTCGCCACCCGGTTGCGCCAGGTATGGCGGCGCGGATTGACTGTCATTCGTAATCATCTCCAGGACGATGGTGGGAGCGCTCCCATAGTCCGGATGTTTCGAGGATGTGTACAGCTTGTTGCACGTCGGAGGCCCTCGAATGAACCCCTCCCACCCTCTGACCTCACCGAACAGTTTTCTGGAGAAATGAAAGTTTCAGACTCCTCTCGGAAACCGCTCCCGGACCGTGCGTGATAGCCGCCGGTGAGCACCGCCGGGAGCCTTTCCTGAGGCACCGAACGCCTTTGGGGTCTCGTGAGAAACGCATGGTTCGACGTGAGCAGTCTCGCGAGCCGCCCGCGCGAAGTGTGTACCTCGGGCGGGCGACTTGAGGGAAGGTCGCCGCTACGCCAGGGCCGCCATGGCGGCGCCCACGATGCCCGCCTCGTTCTGGAGGCCCGCCGGGACGATCGGGGTGCGCAACTTGATCAGGGGCAGGAACCTGTCCGCCTTCTTGCTGACCCCTCCCCCGATGATGAACAGCGAAGGGGAGAACAGCGCCTCGACGTGCTCCAGATACTCCTGCACCCTCTCGGCCCACTCGGCCCAGTCGAGGTCGTGCGCCTCGCGCGCGTGGTCGGAGGCGCGCTTCTCGGCCTCCTTGCCCCTGATCTCCAGATGCCCGAGCTCGGTGTTGGGCACCAGGCGGCCGTCGATGAGCAGGGCGCTGCCGATCCCCGTGCCGAAGGTCAGCATCATCACCACCCCCGGCCTGCCCCTCGCGGCCCCCGCCGCCACCTCGGCCAGACCGGCCGCGTCCGCGTCGTTGAGCACGGTGACGGGCAGCCCCGTCACCTGGGAGAACAGCCTCCGCGCGTCCGTGCCGATCCAGTCCTTGTCCACGTTGGCGGCCGACCTGGCGACCCCGTCGAGCACGATCCCGGGGAAGGTGACCCCCACCGGCCCCTCCCAGGCGAAATGCTTGACGATCTCCGCCACCACCTCGGCCACGGCCTCGGGCTTGGCGGGGCTCGGTGTGGGGATGCGCCGCCTCTCCCGCGTCAGCCGCCCTCTCGTGACGTCCACCGGCGCACCCTTGATCCCCGACCCACCGATGTCTATTCCCAGCGTTTCCATGCACTTACCTCCTGTTGACTCCACATTCCCTCTTATAAGTGGCTGATACTCGTTTGCAGTGAGCGGTCAACCCGGCTGAAAGCGGCCCATCACACACTGTGGTCACAACAGCCGGAAAGGAATCCCTCCCATGACGATCAGCCGCCTTCTCACCGGACTCGTCCTCGCCACCGCACTCGTCTCCATCGCCCCGGCGACCGCCCAGGCGGCGACCGCGCCGGCGCGGAGCGGCCCGGCGACCGCCGACACGACGGCGGAGCAGGGCGCCGGCCCGTGGGGCACCTACTACGCCCCCGGCAGGAGGGCCAAGACGCACGGCTCGCTCACGGTCTACGGTGAGGACCACGCCGTCATCCCCGCCGCCGAGAGCGGCAGGATCTCCGGCAAGGTCTACGACCTGACCAGGGGCCCCTCCTGCGGCTGGGCGGTCTTCCGCCTCACCTACCGCACCCCCGACGGCAAGAACCTGCCGTTCAAGCACCGCAGCATCGTCGACTGCTCCTACGGCACCCCGAAGTCGTTCTCGTTCACCCAGCACGACCTCTACCAGGTCGAGCTCAAGGTCTGCTCCGAGCCCAAGGCTTCCAAGCCCTCCCTGAACTGCCTGTACGCGGGCACCTGGAAGATCCTCTACGTCTCGAAGTGAGCGACGGGCGGGGTCTCCCCACCCGTCCGCCCGCCCGGCACGGCCACCGGGCCGCCACCTCGACGGGAGCGTCAGCTCACCGAGGCGACGGCCCGGCGCCTGCGGCGCACCACGATGCCGAGGGCGGTGGCGGGAAGGAGCAGCCCGGCCACCAGCCCCACCAGGGGCAGGTAGTTCTCGTCAGGTTCGACGGAGAGGCCCGCGCCCGCCTCCGGGAAGGTGAGGGTGGCGGTGCCCATCCGTTTCACCATGCCGCTCATCAGGGTCAGCCTGGCCTTCCATGGACCGTCGGGCACGCGCCGGTCCATGGTCACCGTCACCGGGGCGGCGGTGTCCGGAAGCAGCGTGACCCCCAGGTCGGCGGGGAAAGGCCCGGCCTGCAGACCTCCGGGGCCATCCGTGAGCGACAACGACCCGTTCATGTCCAGGGTCCGCTTCCCGGTGTTACGGACCAGTGCCACCAGTTGCGGGCTGCCGTCCGGGGCGCGTGCGGGTGCCAGCGTCTCGATCCGGAAGTCCGACGGCGGTTCGCCGCCCGGCCCGACATCGAGGTAGACGCGGATCCCGACCCGGTTGACGACGCGCACGGGGTGGGAGTCGTCGGGTTCGGCGACGACCTCCGCCCAGACGACACCGAACCGCTCGCCGCGCGAGGCCACGGGCGGCACCTTGATCGCTACCTGGGCGGTCGACGTGCCGCCCGGCGGCACATCGACAGAGTCTCGGTCGAGCGACATCCAGCTCACCAGCTCGTTCCTGGGGCGGCCCGCCGGCGCGTTGAAGCTGTTGCGCGTGACGTCGGCGGCGGCCGGATACAGGCTGACGCGCTGCGGTCTCCTGGACGTGTTGGAGATCTCCACCTTCCGCTGGATGGTGGTGCCCGGATTGAGATGGTCGACGATGTAGGAGAGCGCGCGAGGATCGCCGCGGTAGCTGACCGGCGCTTCGAGAAGGCGGATGCCGATCGTGCCCCGGGGGTCCGCGGCGACCCGACTCCCGTCGGCTGACGCGCCGACCACACCGGAACACAGCGCGGCCAGCAGCGTCAGCGTGAACGGTCCAGCTATCCGGCTATGCCACCTGATGTGTCACCGTCCCGCTGTAGTCGCCGATCTGAGCCGTGATGGGAATGTTGACGATCAGCGTGGGGTTCCACGTCGCCGTGCTGCCACCCGTGCCTCCTGTGTGGGCCATGGCCGGGATGGCGTCCGCCGTCGTACCCGTCAGCGGGACCGCGTCGGCCGCCGTGGGCTGTCCGGGGATGAAGGTGCCGCCACCGGTGGTGGCGGTCGTCGGCCCGGACCAGTACTCCACGGAAGCGAAGGGGATCGTCAGGGCGGCGGCGGTGAAATCCGTCGCGAACACCGTCGCGGTCCAGACCGAGGTGGCCCCGCCTCGGGTGTCCGAGACCGACACCGGGCCGATCTGCCCGGTGAGCGTGCCACCGGGGGGAGCGGAGCCGAGATCGATTGGGCCGGCCGGCGCGGTGATGTCCAGGCTTCCTGCTTCCACGGAGAATGTGACGATTGTGTCGGCGCTGGGAGCGGCGACCGCCGGTGCCGCCAGGATGACCATGAAAGCGCCTACGCCCGCCGAGGCGAGCACGGCAAATCTCTTACGCAAGATCTTTTCCTTCCGAATGACGAAGCATGTCTTCGGGGGGCGGCAAGCGATGGATCCTCCACACTCGCCACGACAACTGTAAGAGATCGACAACTACACAGAGTGACGAAAACGGCAAACGGTAGGCCAGAGATGTTCCGGTGGCGACCAAAACCCTCGAAGGGGATGGAGGCGGGCATGCTGCGCTATTCCGGCGGGTTCACGGAAGGTCCGGACCCGTCACACGAACTCGCCCGGGACCGCCGCCACGAACACAGGTCCGTCACCGTCCGTCACACGAACCGGCGAAGGACACCTGTTGCGCGAACCGGCCCGGATCCTCTCGGCACCCGAGTCGGCCCGGGTACGCGGAGCCGCCGTCGGACATGTTTCCTAGGAAGCCAGAGACATTTCAACTTATTTTTTACGACATAGACTCGTAATAAAGAAAGGAAAGCTCGGAATATAGCGACGGCATACTGCCAGTTCGTCCGTGGCGTGACCGGAAGCGGGTCCCTCGGCGCGGCGACCGTCACTCGGACGCCCGGAACACCCGGAGCTCCAGCGAGGCGACCGGCGAGAGCCCCGGGGATCGGGCGCCGGGGCGCGGGGCGGCATCCCGCGCCTCGCGACCGGCGCCCCTCAGCGCTTGACCGGGCCCGTCGAGGCCCTGACCACCAGTTCGGGCTCGAAGAGCAACTCGTCGGCCGGGACGAGGGCCTTGTCGATCTGGGCCGCGAGCAGGTCGACGACCGCGCGGCCCATCGCGTCGATCGGCTGACGCAGCGTCGTCAGCGGCGGGTCGGTGCAGTTCATCAGCGCGGAGTCGTCGTAGCCGATCACCGAGACGTCATCGGGCACGGAGAGCCCGGCCCTGCGGGCCGCCCTGATCGCGCCCAGGGCCATCACGTCGCTCGCGCAGATGACGCCGGTCACGCCCTTTCGCATCAGCCGCGCGGCCGCCGCGTGCCCCCCTTCCAGGGAGAACATGGTGTGCTCCACGAACTCGGGGTCGAGGTCCGCCGCGTCCAGCTTGCGCCGCGAGGGCACGTGGTCGGGAGGGCCGAGCACCATGCCGATCCGCTCGTGGCCCAGCGACCGCAGGTGGCCGAGCGCCATCTCGGCGGCGGCCGCGTCGTCGCAGGAGACCTGCGGGAAGGCGAGGTGCGCGACCGCGGCGTTCACCAGCACGGTCGGCAGGCGTCGCTCCCGCAGCAGCTCGTAATGGTCGTGGGGGGCGTCGGCCTGGGCGAACAGCCCCCCGGCGAAGACGACCCCTGACACCTGCTGCTGGAGCAGCAGATCGACGTACTCCGCCTCGGAGACGCCGCCCAGGGTCCGGGTGCACAGCACGGAGGTGAAGCCCTGCTGGGCCAGCGCGCCCCCGACCACCTCGGCGAAGGCGGGGAAGATGGGGTTCTGCAGCTCGGGGAGGACCAGCCCGACCAGCCGCGCCCTGTCACCTCGCAGCTGGGTCGGCCGCTCGTAGCCGAGCACGTCGAGCGCCGTGAGGACGGCCTCACGGGTCGCCTCGGACACGCCGGGCTTCCCGTTGAGCACGCGACTGACCGTCGCCTCGCTCATCCCGACCTTCTTGGCCACTTCTGCAAGCCGTCGCGTCATGATGAAACTATAAGGCAAAAAAAGCAATTACTTGCAGAGACTTGCGAAAATTACGTCATCAGTCAGGTCCCGCAGGCGTCTCGGTCACCTTTCGGTGATCCGGCCTTCGTCGACGTGGACCCGCCGGGTGGTGTGCACCGCCTCCAGCATCCGGCGGTCGTGGGTGACCAGCAGCAGCGTACCGGGATAGGAGGCGAGCGCGGACTCCAGCTGCTCGATCGCAGCCAGGTCCAGATGGTTGGTCGGCTCGTCCAGGACGAGCAGGTTCACCCCGCGCGCCTGGAGCAGCGCGAGCGCGGCCCGGGTCCGCTCCCCCGGCGAGAGGGTGGCGGCCGGGCGCGGCACGTGCGCGGCGCGCAGGCCGAACTTGGCGAGCAGCGTGCGGACGTCGCCGGGGGCCATGTCGGGCACGGCCGCGCCGAAGGCGTCCACCAGGGGTTCGTCGCCGAGGAAGAGCCCGCGCGCCTGGTCCACCTCCCCGACGACCACGCCGGGACCGAGCGAGGCGTTGCCCTCCTCCAGCGGGAGCCGGCCCAGGAGCGCCGCGAGCAGGGTGGACTTTCCCGAGCCGTTCGCGCCGGTGATCGCCACCCGCTCCGCCCAGCCGACCTGCAGGTTCACCGGGCCGAGGGTGAACGTGCCGCGGCGGACCACGGCGTCGCGCAGCGTCGCGACGACGGCGCCCGACCTCGGCGCCACCGCGATCTCCATGCGCAGCTCCCACTCCTTGCGGGGCTCCTCGACCTCTTCCAGCCGCTCGATCATCCGCTCGGTCTGGCGGGCCTTCGCCGCCTGCTTCTCCGTCGTCTCGGTACGGAGGTTGCGGCCGATCTTGTCGTTGTCGGGCGCCTTTCGCCGCGCGTTCTTGACGCCCTTCTCCATCCAGGCGCGCTGCATCCCCGCGCGCTGCTTGAGGGAGGCGACGGTGCCCGCGTACTCCTCGTACTCCTCGCGGGCATGCCTGCGGGCGACCTCGCGCTCGGCGAGGTAGGCCTCGTAGCCGCCGCCGTGCACCCTGACCAGCTGCTGGGCGAGATCGAGCTCGACGACCCTGTTCACGGTCCTGGCCAGGAACTCGCGGTCGTGGCTGACCAGGACGGTCCCGGCGCGCAGGCCGGTGACGAAGCGTTCGAGCCGCTCCAGCCCCTCCAGGTCGAGGTCGTTGGTGGGTTCGTCCAGCAGGAAGACGTCGTATCGGCTGAGCAGCAGGGAGGCCATGCCCGCCCGCGCGGCCTGGCCGCCGGAGAGCGCCGTCATCGGCCGGTCGAGCTCCACGGCGAGGCCGAGTTCGTCGACGACCTCGGCGGCCCGGTCCTCCAGGTCGGCGCCGCCCAGGGCGAGCCAGCGCTCCAGCCCGGTGGCGTAGTCGTCGTCGGCGCCCGGGGTGCCCTCCACCAGCCCCTGGGTGGCGGTGTCCAGCGCGCGCTGCGCGGCGGCCACCCCGGTGCGGCGGGCCAGGAACTCCGCGATCGTCTCGCCCGCGCGGCGCTCACGCTCCTGGGGCAGGTAGCCGACCGACGCCGAGGGTGGGCTGAGGCGCACGGAGCCGTGCTCGGCGGGCAGCAGCCCCGCGAGGATCCGCAGCAGGGTGGACTTGCCCGCGCCGTTCACCCCGACCAGGCCGACGATGTCACCGGGGGCGACCACCAGGTCGAGCCCGGTGAAAAGCGCGCGGTCGCCGTGTCCGGCGGCCAGATCCTTGGTGACGATGGTGGCACTCATACGCAAACGCTATCCGTCCGGCGACACCGCGACACCACACCCCAATTGTCCGTTATGTCCGATTGGCGATGCTAAACCCACTCGCAGCCCCTTCGTTCCACAGAGAGAATTTCCGACAAATCGGACATAAAAGACTTACTTCAAATAAATTTTCGGTACCCGGCGACCGATGCCTGACCTGGCCATTCCTACCCAGGAACGTTACCTTACGGAGACTTAAACTCCCTTTTTTGGAGATTTTTGGCAACATCACCCGCTTCTGTGTCGTCTTATGGATGCGGGAGCGGTCAACCCTGACCGTCTCCTGAAACGGGGAGAAGAGGAAAGCGTCTTGATGAAACGAATCGCCATCGGCCTGCTGTCGACCGCGGTGGGCAGCTCTCTGCTCCTGTCCGCGGGAACGGCCTCCGCGGAGCGAGTCGCTCTCAGTGTGCGCATCGACAACATCGACCCGAACCCGGTCGTCGTGAAGGGAGACGACGACACAAGGGTCACCATCGAGGTCCGTACCACCGAGGCCACCCGCGTCGAGCTTCGCCTCAGGCCGGTCTCCGACCGGGCCCGTACCCTGGCCGCCCAGGAGCCCAGGCTCCTGCACCAGGGCGACCTGTGGCGCTTCACGACCAGCTTCGACGAGAGCGACTTCGAAGGTCGCTGGGTCGCGATCGCCGACGCGTACGACAAGGACGGCAAGAAGGTGACCGACGAGGTCAACTTCTCCGTCGCGCACGAGAAGGCCGAGAAGGCCGAGACCCGCGTCTACCGGTTCTCCGCGAACCCCGAGCGCGTCCGCAAGGGCCGCTCGGTCTACTTCACCGGCCGTCTCCAGGTCGACGACAGGCGCTGGAAGGGCGTACGCGGCGAGGAGGTGGAGATCTACTTCCGCAAGCGCGGCTCCAGCGCCTGGAAGTACGTGACCTCCGCCGACACGAACTGGCAGGGTACGTTCCGCGCCAAGGCCCGCGCGAGCAAGAGCGGTGACTACCGCGCGATCTTCGACGGCACCGACAAGCTCGAGGAGAGCCGCAGCCGGACCGACGGGGTGCGTGTTTACACCCGCCGCTGGTAGTCCCGCCTGAGACCGCATCGCGGCCGGGCGACACCTGACGGCGACCAACATGAAGGCCCGGGGACATCCCGGGCCTTCATCGTCTCCGGCGTGTTCCGCTTGATGCCCCGGCTTTCGGGCATTCGGCCAAGACAGGGACACGACTACCGGAGGGAAGCCGCGCCGATGACGACCGGTGATTTCTATGACTACTTCGACCTGCTGGAGGAGCACGAGAAGGAGATCGTGCTCCGGGTGCGGGAGTTCATGGCGCGCGAGGTCGCGCCCATCGCGAACGAGGCGTGGACCAACTCCCGCTTTCCCCACGAGCTGGTTCCCGGGTTCGCCAAGCTTGACATCGCGGGCCTGTCCTATCGGGGCGCGCGGAGCCTGCTGACCGGGTTCGTGGTCCTGGAGATGAACCGGGTGGATCCGTCGATGGGCACGTTCTTCGGCGTCCACAACGGTCTCGCGATGGGCAGCGTCGACCGGCTGGGCTCAGAGGAGCAGCGGGAGCGGTGGCTGGCGCCGATGGCGGCGATGGAGAAGATCGGCGCGTTCGCGCTGACGGAACCCGAGGGGGGTTCCGACGTCGCGGCCGGACTGCGCACGACCGCCCGCCGCGAGGGCGACATGTGGGTGCTCAACGGGGCCAAGCGCTGGATCGGCAACGCGACCTTCGCCGACCTGATCGTGGTGTGGGCGAAGGACGAGACCGACGGCGCCGACGGCGCAGTCAAGGGATTCGTGGTCGAGAAGGGTACGCCCGGCTTCGCCGCGACGAAGATCGAGAACAAGATAGCCCTGCGGACGGTCCAGAACGCCGACATCACCCTCACCAACTGCCTGGTGCCGGAGATCAACCGGCTGCAGAAGGCCAACGGCTTCCGCGACACCGGCGCCATCCTGCGGCAGACCCGGGGAGGCGTGGCGTGGCAGGCGGTGGGGTGCATGATGGGCGCCTACGAGCTGGCGCTGGAGTACGCCGGGACGCGCGAGCAGTTCGGGCGGCCGATCGCGGGGTTCCAGCTCGTGCAGGACCTGCTCGTGCGGATGCTGGGCAACATCACCTGCTCGCTGGGCATGGTGGTGCGGCTGGCGCAACTTCAGGACGCGGGCGTCTACCGGGACGAGCACTCGGCGATGGCCAAGGCCTTCTGCACGGCGCGGATGCGCGAGGCCGTGGGGTGGGCGAGGGAGATCCTGGGCGGTAACGGCATCGACCTCGACTACGACGTCGGCCGGTTCGTCGCCGACTCCGAGGCGATCTACTCCTACGAGGGGACGCGGGAGATCAACACCCTGATCGTGGGACGGGCGATCACCGGTATCGGCGCCTTCGTCTGAGGGCTCCACCGAGGAGGCGAACGCGGAGGTGCCCGCCCACCTCCGCACCGTCTAGTGGTCGCGGCGGGTGACGAGACGGGCGAGGGTGGTCAGCTCCGCGGCGGGCCGGGGCAGCGCCCCCACCGCCTCCAGGTGGCGCAGTGCCCGCGCGAGCAGCTCGTCGGCCTCCACCCGCGTCCAGTCGCGCCCGCCCGCGGCCTCGACGAGCGTGGCCGCGTGGACCAGCTCGTCGTCGGAGAGCGACTGCTCCCGGTGGTAGAGCTCCGACAGCTCCCGTCCGGCCGGGGTGCCCGAGGTGAGGGCCGCGACGACCGGGACGGACTTCTTGCGGCTGCGCAGATCCGAGTGGACGGGCTTGCCGGTCGTCGCGGGATCTCCCCAGATGCCGAGCAGGTCGTCGACGAGCTGGAACGCGAGTCCCAGGTCCCTGCCGAAGGCGACGAGGTGCTCGACCTGCTCGGGAGTGCCACCGCCGAACAGGGCGCCGAGCCCGCACGCGCACCCCAGCAGGGCCCCGGTCTTACCGGTCGCCATGCTCAGGCAGTCGGCCGGCCCGACATCCCGGCGATCCTCGAAGGCGACGTCCGCGCTCTGGCCGTCCAGGAGCTCCTGCACGGCGGTGCTGAAGATCCGGGTCGCCTCGGCGGTGGCCGGGTGCCCTCCGGTCGCGAGCACGTCGAAGGCGAGCGTCAGCAGCGCGTCACCGGCCAGGATGGCCGGGCTGACGCCGAAGACCGCCCAGGCCGTGGGGCGGTGGCGGCGGGTCCGGTCACCGTCCATCACGTCGTCGTGCAGCAGGGAGAAGTCGTGCACCAGCTCGACGGCCGCCGCCGGCCGAAGAGCCGAGACGGCGGCCCCCCCGACGGCTTCGGCCGAGAGCAGGGCGAGCGCGGGACGGAGCGCCTTGCCCCCGCCGATCGTGGACGGCCTGCCCTGCTCGTCCCACCAGCCGAACTGGTATCCGGCGATTCGCCGCATCGAGGCGGGCAGCGTGTCGGCCGCCGGGCGCAGGGTCGCCTCGACCATGTCCCGGCTCCAGGCGAGCACCTCACCCGCGGACCGCCCGTTCGTCGACATCTCGATGGTCGTCATCCTTGCTCTCCCTCGCTCAGCGGCCGGTCCGAAGGTGGTGGGTCGCCCGGCCCGTCCTCAGTGGCCGATCTCGACGTCTTCCAGGATGCCGAGCGCGTCGGGCACCAGGACGGCAGCGGAGTAGTAGGCGCTGACCAGGTAGGAGATGATCGCCTTCTCGCTGATGCCCATGAAGCGGACCGAGAGGCTCGGCTGGTATTCGTCGGGGATGCCGGTCTGGTGCAGGCCGATGACCCCCTGGTTGTCCTCGCCGACGCGCATCGCCAGGATCGAGGTGGTGCGGGTGGAGGTGATGGGGATCTTGCTGCAGGAGAAGATGGGGACGCCGCGCCAGGCGGGCACCCCGCTGCCGCCGACGTCGACGCCCTGCGGGTAGAGTCCGCGCGCGTTGCACTCGCGGCCGAAGGCGGCGATGGCGTGCGGGTGGGCGAGGAAGAAGCTCGTGCTCCTGCGACGGCTGAGCAGCTCGTCGAGGTCGTCGGGGGTGGGCGGGCCGCTGCGGGTGTGGATCCGCTGCTTGAGGTCGGCGTTGTGCAGCAGCCCGAACTCGCGGTTGTTGATCAGCTCGTGCTCCTGGCGCTCGCGCAGCACCTCGATCGTGAGCCGGAGCTGCTGCTCGATCTGGTCCATCGGGTCGTTGTAGAGGTCGGCCACCCGGGTGTGCACCCGCAGGACCGTCTGCGCGACGCTCAGCTGGTACTCGCGCGGGGTGAGCTCGTAGTCGACGAACGTGCCCGGCAGGTCGGCCTCTCCCGCGTGCCCGGCGGCCACCTCGACGGCGGCCTCGCCGTACTTGTTCTGTGGCCCGCGCTCGGCCGTCTCCCGCTGCCGTAGGTGGGCCTGGAGCGGCTCCGCCTGCCCGGCCAGCTCAAGGAACGCGTGCCGGGGCAGGACCATCGCCGTGCCGCTGGTGACCGCCTTGGCGGTGAACGGCCACTCGCCCTCGTCACCGACGAGCGCGTCGTCACCGAAGTGGTCGCCCGCCGCGAGCACGGTCAGCACGATCTCGTCACCGTACGGACCCGTGCCGAGCTTGTTGACCTTGCCGTGCGCGATGAGCACGACCTCGTCGGCCGGCTGTCCCGCCTCCACGAGCACGTCGCCGGCCTGGAACTCGCGCTGGACGAACCTGCCCGCCAGCGCGTCGAGGACGTCGGAGTCGTCGAACCCGCGCAGCAGGGGCAGCTCGCACAGCTCGGCCGGGATGACCGCCACCTGCGACCCCGAGCTGGTGAAGCTCACCCGCCCGTCGCCGATCGTGTAGCTCAGCCGCCGGTTGACGCGGTAGGTGCCGCCCGAGACCTGCGTCCAGGGGAGCATCCGCAGCAGCCACCGTGAGGTGATCTCCTGCATCTGGGGAGTCGACTTGGTCGTCGTCGCCAGGTTACGCGCGGCGTCCGTACTCAAACTCAGCTGCGACCGGCCAGCCTCGAACTCCGTCACAACACACCACCGATCCGTACTCGTACTGACAGGGGAGAAAAAAGACATGAAACAGCCAGGGGGAACGCCAATTACCCGCGACAGAAACGGCAGAATCGTTGACCCCCCGATGCGCGGAGCCGGATACGGACCGCCATCGTGGACGCCTCAATATTGGGAGGTCCTTAAATAACCTGTCAAGCATTGAATAGGATCCGGCCAACAATTAACAAAGTCGCCATCGCCAAATGCCCGAAAAACATTGAATGTCTTATTCATCTCGGCGCCACACATACGACGGGCTCCGCGGGCCGGGATGTCCGTCACGGCAGACATGGCATCACGCATCCCCGGCGACCGGCGCCGCGACGCGGAAACCCCCTCGCGTGAAACGGGCCCCGGTCACGTCCTCGCCCCCGGGCGCACCTCGGACAGGCCGACGGCCGATCCCGGACGCCCCTCGGTCGTCCCGGGCACACCGGCGGCCATATCCCGGGCGCCCGAACATGCCGTCGACCTCACACGAAAACGCGACGGCACAGCAAAAAAGGCGGAATATGACTCAGAACGACATTTCCCTTAAAAGCGGAAAGTCGGGCGAAGCCGGTCAGCGTTACCGTTCCGGCGCGCGGTCCAGAAGCTCGGCGAACAGGTTCTCCCAAAGCGGCATGACCACCTCGGGCGTGTAGTCGCGCGCGGTGACGATCGCGGCTGCCCCTATCCGCTCCCGCAGCTCCCGGTCCTCGATGAGCCGGACCATCGCGGCCGCCAGCGCGTCGACGTCCTTGGGGGGGACGAGCAGCCCGTCGACGCCGGGAGTGAGCACGTCGGCCGGGCCGGTCGGGCAGTCGAAGGCGACAACGGGCAGCGCCTGGGCCATCGCCTCGATCATCACCATCGGCAGCCCCTCGAACCGCGAGCTGAGCACGTAGAAGGACGCCTTGGCCAGCTCCTCGTCGAGGCGCTCGGTCCGTCCCATCAAAGTGACGTTGTCACCCAGCGCGTGCTCCTTCAGGAGCTCGCGCAGCTTGTCCTTCTTCGGGCCGGTGCCGTAGATGCGCAACCGCCAGTCGGGGTGGCGGTCGACGACCTGCCGGAACGCGGGGATCAGCAGGTCGAACCCCTTCTGCCCGACGAGCCGCCCGGCCGCGACCACGAGCCTTCCCTCCCGGCCGGCGGGCGGCTGCCGCACCGGGCCGACCGCGTTGGGTATCCGCACGACGGGGGTGTCCGGCAGAAGCTCCTGGTATTCCTTTCTGTCGGTCCCGGTGAGCACGGCCACCGCGTCCAGGCCGCCGTAGTGGCGGGCGATCGCCGACCGGACCGCCTCGGGGTGGGTGGCCAGGTTCATGTGTTCCTGGGCGATCCTGACGACACTCGTGGGAGTGCGCCGGGCGGAGATGAGGTTCAGCGCGGGACGGGTGGTGACCAGGATGCCGTCCTGGAGCGCGGAGACGTACTCGATGACGGCCCGTTCCACGCGCTCGGTGAAGTAGGAGGCCGCGAACTCCCCTGCGGGCACGATCTTGCCGCGGATCCGCCGCCAGGCCTTGCGCCCCACCGAGTCGACGGGCCTGGCCTCCCGCTGGTCCGACAGCGCCAGGAGGCGGACACGCTCGTCGATCGGGAACTGCGGGCTCTCCCTACGGCGCACCACGCTGACGATCTCGACCTCGTGTCCGGCAGCGGCCATCGCGTTCGCCTGGTTGATCACCGTGCGGATCGTTCCACCCATGCCGTACGCGTGCAGAAGCATGTAGCGGATCTTCATCGCACCGGGAGATCCGGGCGCCCCCGGGGCCGTCACGCGGGCTCCGCGGCGCGCGGCAGGTATCCCCAGCTCTCACACATCGGCCTGAGCGGCTCGGGGATCTCCTCCGTCGTCGGCAGCTCGCGCGCGGGCTGTACGCTCCCGGAGCGGATCTTGTCCTTCCAGTCGCCGAGCCCCTTCTCCAGTACGGACTGCTCTCCGTACGTCAGCATCTCCGGTTCCCAGGGAACACCGAGGAAGTCGCAGAGACGGCGCCCCTCGGTCTCGGGGTCGGCGGTCAGGTCCTCGTAGCGCACGGTGCACCCGTTGAGCGCCCCTCGGGCCCGCTGCACGGCCTTCATGTAACGAAGGGCGTCGAGCGCCGCCTCCTCGGGCGTCCTCTTGCCCGCGCCGGCCTCGTACCACGAACTCGCGATGGACGCCGGGTGGCGCAGCAGGAAGACGAACCGGGCGTCCGGCCAGCACGCGGCGATGCGCCGGTACGCGAAGGCGTTGGCCGGAGTCTTGTCCACGACGAACGTCTTGCCGCTTCTGACCAGCTCGCGGTGGAGCACGCGATCCCACAGCAGGTGTTCCAGGTCGGCCCGGTCGTGCCCGAGTGCCCCCATCGCCTTCTCCGCCAGCGAGGTGCCGAACTCCACCCGCAGCCTTCGGACGTGCAGCTCGTGCGGGGCGTGCAGCATGGAGTGGGCGTTGAGCAGGACCCTCAGGAGCGTGGAGCCGGACCGCACCGGCGAGAGGATGAAGATCGGAGCGATCAGCAGCCGGTCGACCTTCGGGTCCGAGGGCGGCCTGAACGACTCCTCCGCCACCGCGGGTGTCCTCACCGCCGCCGGTGGACCAACTTTTCCTACTCGGTTAAGCTGGAATCCGGTTAGCTTGACAAGTGCGTTGTTTGCCTTGCGCTGCCAGTCCATGCCCACGGAGGGTAGCCACCTTTCCTGGCATTTAACTGTGTGTTCACCGAACCTCCCCAGAAGGCCCGGCCTTCAGGCCGGGGAGGAATCGGGAGCAGGAGGGCCACCAAGGCCCGAGCGTGCCCTGACCAGTCAGTCATGAACGAGGCACCAGCATGCATTGAGTGATGTCACTCAATGCATGCTGGTGACGGAGATGCTGAAACTCGCCCCGAGCGCTGAGCAGCGCGAGGCGCTGCTGGCGACGATGCGGGCCTGCAACGCCGCCGCCAACCGCGCCGCCGAGGTGGCGTTCACCCACCACACCGCCAACAAGATCGCCTTACAGAAGCTGGTGTACACCGACCTGCGGCACGAGTTCGGCCTGTCGGCGCAGATGGCCATCCGGTCGATCGCCAAGGCGTGCGAGGCGTACAAGCGCGACAAGAAGATCAAGCCGGTCTTCCGGGATCTGGGTGCGGTCGCCTACGACCAGCGCATCCTGTCGTGGAAAGGCCGCGGCGCGGTCAGCATCCTCACCCTCGCAGGCCGCATCGTCGTCCCCGTCGTTTACCAGGGCCGGTGGCTGAAAACCAGCGGGGCCACCGCGCGGGGACAGGCCGATCTCGTCTACCGCGACGGCATGTCCTACCTCGCGGTCGTGATCGACGTGCCCGAACCAGCGCGGGGTGGCGAGCCCAACGAGTGGCTGGGCGTGGATCTCGGTATCGTCAACCTGGCCACCGACTCCACCGGTCAGGCACACACCGGCAAGGGGGTGCGGGCTGTGCGGCGGCGCAACGCCCGCCTGCGCGCCCGCCTCCAGGCCAAGGGCACCAAGTCCGCCAAGCGCCTCCTCAAGGCGCGCCGCCGTAAAGAGTCCCGGTTCGCCCGGAACACCAACCATGTGATCAGCAAGCATCTGGTCGGCAAAGCCAAAGGCACCCGCTCGGGCATCGCCCTCGAAGACCTCGAAGGCATCCGGGATCGGGTAACGGTTCGTAAGGCTCAGCGTGCCGACCTGCACTCGTGGGCGTTTCACCAGCTCCGTACCTTCGTGACCTACAAGGCCGCCCTCGCGGGCGTGCCCGTGCGTCTGGTCGATCCCTGCAACACCTCCCGCACCCGCCATCGGTGCGGGCACTGCGACAAACGCAACCGTCCCAACCGGGATGACTTCAAGTGCCTCGGCTGCGGGTTCGCCGGCCCCGCCGACCACAACGCTGCGATCAACATCGGTCGCAGGGCAGTGAGTCACGCTGCCGACGACGCGGCCTGACCCGTGCACCCCATGCACGGCGAGGAGCTGCAAGCTCGAACCCTTCAGGGCCGAGAAGTTGACTCAAGACCACCTCTTTGCCCACGGCGCGAAGCCGGTGATTCACGCTCTCCACGCGGGGTAGGGACACGTTCCCACAGCTCATAGGGCATGCAGCCGACAGCGACCGAGCTCCGGCGCACCGCCCCGAGCCCGCCGCCGCCCCGCGAGGAGGAGATCGGGTGACCCACGACGTACGGCCGAAGACGGCCTCCTCCCGAACCTCGCCCGACGCCTCGCCCCGCGTCGAGGCCGACACCGGGACCGGGACCGACACCGAGGTCGACGACGCGACCGCCGAGGCCCTGGGCAAGCTCTCCGAGGCCCTGGAGACGACCGAGAGGGCTCGCGGGCACCTCTACTCCTTCCACCAGCTGACCGGCCACGCCGACCTGCAGCTCGACGAGGCCGTGGAACTGCTGCGCGCCGCGGGCCACCCCGAGATGGCCGACATGGTGACCCGCGAGCTGATCGGCCTCGACGTCATCCCCGACAGGTGGACCTTCCAGATCGTGGAGGAGTACGAGGACGGCTACCACGCCGCCTTCACCGGCGTGGAGAGACGGATCAGAAAGCAGCTCGCCGGCGGGCGCCGCCACCTCCACGAGGCGCGGATGAAGAAACGGCGCCAGGGCTGAGGCTCTCCGCCTCCGCCATGCCCGGAAGCCCACTCCTCGCCGCCGGACCCTTACCTGTACCCGCACTCGTACCTGTGCCCGCAGTCGCCGCAGGACCTGCCGCTCAGGCTCCCGCCCGCACTCGCGCTCTCGCCCGCTCCTCGCCGCCGGATCCCGCTCTCGCGAAGCCCCGGGATTTCCGGCGTACGGATCCGATGGCGGCTCCCCGTACAGTGTGAGGCATGGGGATGGTCAAGACCGTGGGACTGGTTCTGCACCCACAGCGCGATTCGAAGGTGGCCATCGACACGATCGTGGAGTGGGCCCGCGCCCGCGACGTCACGGTGCTCGGGCTGCCCGACGAGGTCGGGCGCATCGACTGCAGCGCCGTCGCGGTCGACGCCCCCACCCTGGTCGACCGCGCCGACCTGCTGGTCAGCCTCGGCGGCGACGGCACGATGCTGCGCACCATGCGGCTCGTCTCGGAGCGCAAGATCCCCGTCCTGGGCGTCAACCTCGGCAGGCTGGGGTTCCTCGCGGAGATCGACGTCGACGAGCTGCCTCCCGCGCTGTCGGCCATCGACAATCACGACTACCGGGTCGAGCCGCGCATGGCGGTGCGGGCGACCCTGCCCGACGGCACGACGATGACCGCGTTCAACGACATCGCCCTGGTGCGGATACCGGGTGACGGGCTCTCCGCGGTGTCGATCACCGTGGAGGGCCACCCCTTCGTGCGCTACGCGGCCGACGCGGTGATCGTGGCCACCCCCACCGGGTCGACCGCCTACAGCTTCTCCGCGGGCGGTCCCATCGTGTCGCCGACGGTCGAGGGGTTCCTGGTGGTTCCCGCCGCCGCGCACTCGTCGTTCAACCGGGCCATCGTGCTGTCGGCCGACGAGCGGGTCGTGCTCGACCTGCTGCCGACGAGCGGGCGGCTCGCCGTGGAGGTGGACGGCGCGGTGGCCGCGCACCTGACACCCGGGGACGCGCTCGGCATCACCGCGATCCGCGCCGCCGCCTGGGTGGTCAGGCTCGGCCCCAAGAGCTTCTACGACCGCGCCCGCCGCAAGCTCCGCGTCAACGGCAGTGCCGAGGTCGACCAGTAGCCGAATCCTGTCGTGGCGGATCCGACGCCTCGGATGGCGATCGTCCCGTCACATGGATCTCACCCGTGCCGGATTGAGGGCCGGATCACCCGTCCGCCGTCTTTCCCGGCGTGATCCCCTCAAGGCATGCGGCCCGCGATGTCTTGTCGCGGCGCTAACGGCGGCTGCGCTCGATGTGCTGGAGCATCACCTCGTGGTGGTGACGGATCGCGGCGCGGGTGGCGTCGTCGTCACCGGCGGTCATCCCGTCCAGGATGGGCTTGTGAATGGCCATCTGAGCGTCGGCGCTGTCCGGTAACAGCCAGTCGGGGATCAGGTCCCTGTTGACCCAGTCGTCGTACTCGTAAGAGATGATCGCGGTGTGGACCGCCTCGTAGATCGAGGTCAGGAACGGGTTGCCGGAGGTCCGGACGACCGCCGCGTGGAAGACCGTGTCGGCGGCGATCCACGCCGACGTGCCGTGGGCCATGCTCTCCTCGAGGCGTTGCAGCGCCGACCTCACCTCGGCGAGGTCGGTTTCGGGGTTTCGCAACCCTTCGGTCGCCCCCAGCGTCTCCAGCCAGAGCCTCAGGTCGACCAGGCGTGACAGGGACTGCCTGTCGAGGTCGAGCATCAGGTTGACGGAGGCGGCCAGGCCCGACTCCGGGCGACGCATCACGTACGCCCCCGAGCCCTGTTTGATCTCGACAAGCCCCATGAGCGACAACGTGCGCAGGGCCTGGCTGACGATCGGCCGACTGGCGCCGAACATCTCCGCGAGGTGGCGTTCCGACGGCAGGCGCGCACCTTCGGCGATGTCCTGGGTGATGATGAGCTGTCGAATCTGCTCGGCGACGTCGTCTGCGAGCCGGCTGGTCGACACGGTTCGGACAGCCCCGAACTCCACAACCTTGCGTGGGCGTGAACCGTTTTCGTGGTCCGCCAGCGCCATGGATTCCTCCAGTTTGACCAAGACGAGGGAGAGCGTACGCCCGCCACGGAACCGCCAGGAAGAGGGCTTGACACGGCATAAGCTCTGTGGTTGTACTAAAGCGGCATAGCCACTTTACCACTAGAGAGCAGACATGGACCAAAAAACCGAGTCACTCGCCGCGTTGGCCGACCGCATCCGGCTTCACGCCGTGCGGATGGTGGCGACGCATGGGCTTGGCTATCTGGGACAGGCGCTGTCGTCGGCCGAGATCCTGGCGACCGTCTACGGCAGGGTGTACCGACCCGAGGTGGACCGCATCGTGATCTCACCGGGCCACTATGTGATCGGAGCGTTCGCGGCGGCGGCCGAGTGCGGCCTGCTCGATCCGGCCGCGCTCGCGACCTACGGTCACGACGGCTCGCGTTTGGAAGCGATCGGCACGGAACGCTCCCCCTCGATCGACCTCACCTGCGGATCGCTGGGGCAGGGCCTGTCCGCCGCGGTCGGCTTCGCGCTCTCCGACCGGCTGCTGGGCCGCACCGACGCCAGGACCGTGGTGCTCGTCAGTGACGGCGAGTTGGAGGAGGGCCAGGTCTGGGAGGCGGCGATGTTCGCCGCCCACCACGGGCTCGGCGGCGTCATCGCGCTCGTCGACGCGAACAACTCCCAGGTGGACGGCCCGGTCGCGGAGATCACCACGATCGAGCCCGTCGCCGACAAGTGGCGCGCGTTCGGGTGGCACGCCCAGGACGTGGACGGCCACGACATCGAGGCGCTGGAGTCCGCGCTCGAGAAGGCCGTCCGGTCCGACCGCCCCGCGGTCGTCATCGCCAGGACCGCCACGACCACCGGCCTGGACTGTCTGCCCAGCACCATCGACGGACACTTCGTCAAGCTCCCCCCGAAGTTGGCCGAGCAGGCCGTCGCCGAACTGGAGGCCCGCCTTGCGTAGACCGCCGTACCCCACAGTCCTGAAACCGTACGGCAGGGCACTGCTGGATCTGGCCCGCATCGACGAGCGGATCGTCTGCCTGTCCGGAGACCTGACCCGTCAGTGCGAGATCGACCTGTTCCGCGACGAGCTGCCGGAACGTTTCATCAACGTCGGCATGGCCGAGGCCAACATGATCGGCATCGCCGGGGCGCTGGCCCGGTCCGGCCACATACCGTTCGTGCACACCTTCGGTGTCTTCGCCACCCGGCGCCCGCTCGACCAGATCGTCAACGCCGTCGCATACCCGAACCTGCCGGTGCGCATCGTCGGCTTCATGCCGGGCATCTCCAGCCCCGGTGGTCCGAGCCACCAGGCCATCGAGGACGTGGCGCTGATGCGTGCGCTGCCCAACCTGACGGTGATCGACGCCGCCGACGCCACGGAGATCCAACAGGTCGTGCCCACGATCCTCGACCATCCGGGCCCGGTCTACCTGCGCCTCAAGCGCGGCGAGATCCCGGTGATCTTCGAGGAGGGGTACGAGTTCTCGATGCACCGCGCCCAGCGGCTGCGGACGGGCTGCGATGCGGTGATCGTCACCAACGGCATGATGCTTCCCGCCGCCATCGTCGCCACCGACATACTCGGCGCCGCCGGGATCGACTGCGGCCTCGTGCACGCCCCCGTGATCAAGCCGCTGGACACCGCCACGGTGGTGGACGCCGCGGCCGGGGTACGCGTGGTCGTGACCGCGGAGAACCACACGATCGTCGGCGGCCTGGGGTCGGCCGTCGCCGAGGCCCTGGCCGAGGCCGGGTCCGGCGCCAGGCTACGCCGGGTCGGCCTGCGGGACACCTTCGCCGAGGGTGCTCTGACCGCCCATCACCTTTTCCAGACCTACGACCTCACCACCCAGTCGATCGTCGACGCGGTGTGGGGTGTGCTCAAACCGGGCGGCCCCGCGCCGGTCGCCCCGACAAGTCCCGCCGCCGTCGGCGAGTACTCACCAGTCTGATACAGGAGGCCCTGTGACCAATTTCTATGCTCCACCGGCGGAGACCGGCTCGATCGCCTCGCTCGGCGCGACCATGGGCGTCGACTGGGAGGAGCGAGTCAATTTCGACCGGCTCCGCAGGGAGCGCTTCGCCAAGGTGCAGAACGCGTTCGCCCGGTCCGACCTGGGCGCGCTTGTTCTGTTCGACATGAACAACATCCGCTACACGACCGGCACGCACATCGGGAACTGGGCGCGCGACAAGCTTTTCCGGTGCGCGCTGGTGATGCGGGACCAGGAGCCGATCCTGTGGGACATCGGTTCGGCCGCGCGCACACACCAGCGGTTCGCGACCTGGTTCGGCAAGGAGAGCTGGCAGGCGGGCCTGTCCAGCTGGCGTGGCTCGATTCCCGAGGAGGTGGGTGTCGAGCGGGGCAACGCGGCCAGGATCGCCCAACTGCTCCGCGACCACGGCCTGGCCGGCGAGCCGATCGGTGTCGACGTGGTCGAGTTGCCGGTGCTGCGCGCCCTGGAGGGCGCCGGTCTCACCATCGTTGACGGGCACTCGTTCATGCAGGACGTCCGCGCGGTCAAGACCCCCGACGAGATCGCCCTGCTGGACCATTCGGCCGGCCTGGTGGACGGGGCCTACGAGGAACTGTTCCGCACCCTGCGGCCGGGCATCCGCGAGAACGACTGCGTGGCGCTGGTCAACCGTTACCTCTACGAACACGGCTCAGAGGAGGTCGAGGCGGTCAACTCCATCTCCGGCGGCCGCTGCAGCCCACACCCGCACGTGTTCTCCGACCGCCTGATCCGGCCCGGCGACACCGCGTACTTCGACATCATCCACTCTTTCAACGGCTACCGGACCTGCTACTACCGGACGTTCAACGTCGGAGGGGCCAGCCTGGCCCAGGTGGAGGCGTACCGGCGGGCCCGGGAGTTCATGGACAACGCGATCGCCGAGATCCGTCCCGGCGCGACCTCGGCCGACGTGGTCCGGCACTTCCCGGCCGCTCAGGAGTTCGGGTACGCCAACGAGGAGGAGGCGTTCGGGCTCCAGTACTGCCACGGGCTCGGCCTGTCCAACTGGGAGCGGCCGCTGATGAGCCGATACCACTCCTTCGAGCATCCGGTGACGTTGCAGGAAGGCATGGTCTTCGCGATCGAGACCTACTGGCCGACGCCGGACGGCAGCGCCGCCGCGCGCATCGAGGAGGAGGTCGTGGTGACCGCGGACGGCTGCCAGTTGCTCACCCGATTCCCGGCCGACCAACTGTACGTGACGGGCATCCGGTATACGCGAGGCGCCGACCTACTGTGAGCGGAGAAGAAAAGATGACAGAGATCGGCTGGATCGGCGCTGGACGGATGGGCACGGCGATGGCCGGCCGCCTGCTGGACGCCCACCTCCCGGTGCGGGTCTGGAACCGTACGCGGGCCAAGGCGGAGGCGCTGGTGCCACGCGGCGCGACGGTCGCCGACGAGGTGTCCGACCTGGGCGGTTGTGATGTCGTGTTCATCATGGTCTCGACCTCGGACGACCTGCACGAGGTATTGCGCCGCCTCTACGCGGGAACAGCCCTGCCGGGCACGGTAGTCGACTGCTCGACCGTCTCCGCGGAGGCGTCGGCCGAAGCGCGCGCCGAGTCGGTCGCGCGCGGCGTGCGTTTCGTGGCCTCCCCGGTGAGCGGGAACCCGCATGTGGTCGCCGCCGGGGACGCGCGCCTGGTGGCGTCGGGCGACCGGGAGAGCTTCGACCTGGTCCGGCCATTGCTGGAGACGATCGGCCAGAGCGCGGTCTACGCCGGTCCGGGAGAGGTGAGCCGGCTGGTCAAGGTCTGCCACAACCTCTACCTGGGGATGATGGTCGAGTCCCTGGTGGAGGTGGTGACGCTGGCCGAGAAGGGCGGCGTGGACAGGGCCGCGTTCCTGGAGTTCCTCGGCGGCACCGTGCTCGGCTCCGAGTGGGTCCGTCACCGCACACCCGACCTGCTGGAACGGGACTGGCGTCCGACCTTCACGACCGCGCTGCTGCGCAAGGACTTCGATCTCGGCCTCGGCGCCGCCCGGGCCCACGAGGTGCCGATGCCGGTGGCGAGCCTGGTGCACCAGATCATCCAGGCCGCGATCGGGCAGGGCCACCGCGACGACGACTTCCTGTCCATGTACGACGTGCAGGCGGCCAACGCCGGTCTGCGGCCCGACTCCACGTGAGCGCTGCGATTCCGGTGGACGTGTCGACCGGAACATTCGTCGCGGGCTAGCGGGTCGAGGCGGCCGATCACGTCCCGGTGACCACCCCGGCGACGGCCGAGGCCATCGCCGGGGTCGCCGGCGGCACGGTCGGGGACATGCTCGCGGCAGTCGTCGCGGCGCACGCGACGGGTGGCCCCGGGCCGGCGTCGAGGCGTTCCTCGAACCCGGATACGTGGCCGTCGACGGTAGCTACGGCTTGGTAACGAGCCGTTGGCGACCTTGACACCAGGGGCGGACCATCCGCTTAAATTGGCTAAGCCACATGGCCACTAGGGCACTTTGAAGCGACATAATTACCCAAACCGGTATTTACCCGAAGATAAATAGGCACCAAAGTCAGGCATCGTTACGGGCGTGGCCACCGGCTCCGACCGTAGGAGGGAACCGGCCGTGCCACAGCACAGGGAGCTAACGACATGACAGGCAGAGGGGCCGCATCGGGGATCGCCGCGCTCGCGCTCGCGCTCGCCCTGACCGGTTGCGGCGGCAGCACCGTCGCGGGCGGCGAGAGTGCCGAATCAACCGGCACGAGCGACTCGATCAAGATCGGGTTCATGGTGCCGAAGTCCGGCATCTACGCCTCGATCGGCACCGACCTCGATCGAGCGATGCAGATCTACCTCGACAAGAACAACGGCGAACTGGGTGGCCGCAAGGTCGACCTGGTCACGGTCGACGAGGGCAGCACCCCGCAGACCGGCACGGCCGCCGCCCGGCGGCTCGTGCAGCAGGAGCAGGTGAGCGTCGTCACCGGCATCGTCAACAGCGCCACGGCCGTCGGCGTGGCCACGGTCTTCTCCGACGCGAAGATCCCGGTCGTCTCCACCGGCCAGGTCGCCGACAACCCGTTCTGGTGGCGGGTCGGCTGGACCAATCCGATGATGAACAAATCCATCGTGGACTACCTCGTGGCCCAGGCGAAGGACAAGCCCGCCTACCTGATCGGCGCGGACTACAAGCAGGGCCGCGACATCATCGACGACGTCAAGGCCGGCCTGGAGGCCGGCGGAGTCGAGGTCGTCGGCACCACGTTCACCCCGTTCGGCAACACCCAGGACTACCAGCCATATCTGTCGGAGATCAAGAAGAGCAAGGCCGGCACGGTGTACGCGTTCTACGCCGGCGCCGAGGCCGCCAAGTTCGTGACCCAGTACGGCCAGTTCGGTCTCAAGGACCAGGCGACGCTCTACGGTAACCAGGCGCTGACCGAGGGCAACCTCGCCGCGCAGGGCTCGGCCGCCGCCGGCGTGCTGACGAACTCGATCTACAGCCCGGGCATCGACACCCCGGTCAACAAGGAGTTCGTCGACGCGTACGTGGCCAAGTTCGACGCGCGGCCGTCCGTCTACTCCGAGGCCCAGTACGCCTCGGCCGCGGTGCTGGACAAGGCGATCGCGTCGATCGGCGACGGCGCGATCACCGGAGACGCCGTCAACGCGGCGCTGGGCAAGGTGGGTGATGTCGAAACGCCGCGCGGGACCTGGCGCTTCGACACCTTCCAGGCACCCAGCCAGACCATCTACCTGCGGCGGGCCACCGACACCGACGGTGTCATGAGCGACGAGGTGCTCGAGGTCCTGGGCGTCTACTCCAGCGACGGCAAGAAGTCCTGAAAAGCCCGCGGGCGGCGCGTCCCGACAGGACGCGCCGCCCGCCACAGGCATCAATGAGGCATCCATTGAAGGGAGGAACGTGTCCGTAGTAACGCAATGGTTCGACGCCAACCTCATCACGGTGATCAACGGACTGGCGTACGGGCTACTGCTCTACACGCTGGCCGTCGGTCTGTCGCTCGTGTTCGGCATGCTCAACCTGTTGAACCTGGCGCACGGCACGCTTTTCCTCGCCGGCGCCTATGTCGCCGCCGTGGTGGTGGCACCGAGCGGCGCGTGGCTGTCGTGGGTGCTGGCGCTCAGCATCGCGCTGGTCGTCGGCGCACTGGCCGGGGTCGGGCTCACCACGATGACCCGGCTGCTGACCCGCCGCGGCCACATGGCGGAGGCACTGCTCACACTCGGCATCTCGCTGGCCGGGTCCAGCCTGCTGTTGTGGATCTTCGGCGCGGATGTGCGCTCGGTTCCGGCACCGGCAGGCCTGGACGGCAGCGTCACGATCCTCGGCAACCCCTACCCGGTCTACCGGCTGGTGCTGATCGGCTTCGGGCTGCTCATCGCCCTGCTGGCCGAGGTGATCCTGGAGCGCACGATGATGGGCGCCGTCGTGCGGGCCATCGTCGCCGACGCCGACATCGTCAGCACGCTCGGCATCGACACCCGGAAGATCCTTTACGGCGTGCTGGCCGCCGGCTCCGCACTCGCCGTGGTGGCCGGTGTCCTCGGCGGCCCGATGCTCGGCGCCGCTCCCGGACTCGACGGCCATGTCCTGTTGATCGCCTTGGTCGTGGTGGTCATCGGCGGGATGGGCTCGGCTCGCGGCGCGCTGATCGGCGGCCTGCTGATCGGTCAGGTGCAGACCCTCGGCACGGCCCTCGCGCCGGAGGTCGCCCCGTTTCTCATATTCGGCGCGATGGCGCTGGTCCTGGTCGTGCGGCCGCACGGCCTCCTTGGCCGAGCGGAGGCGACCACATGAACATCCTCGAACGTCCGGCCACGGGCGCGCTCGTCCCACCGATGCTCGTCCCGCCACTGCTCGTGCTGGCCGCCGCCGCGCCACCGTTCCTGCTCGGCCCGTACGCGGTGTCCACCCTCACCCAGATCCTGGCCTTCTCCCTCATGGTGATGAGCATCGTCCTGCTCATGGGCATCGCCGGAGTGCCGACCATCGGGCAGGCCGGCTTCTTCGGCGTCGGCGGCTACGTGACCGCCCTGCTGGCCGGCCACCTGACCACCAGCGCACCCACGCTGCTGGTGATCTCGGCGGTGGCCGGGGCGCTGGTCGCCGCCGCCACCGGCTGGCTGCTCGTCCGGGTGAGGGGCACGTACGTGCTGATGCTGACGCTGGCCATCGGCGAGTTGCTCGCGCTGGTGGCCATCGCGCGGGTCAGCCTCACCGGCGGCTCCGACGGCCTCGCGAACATCCCGGCACTGACACTGCTGCCCGGCGTCGTGCTGCGGCACATCGCCGTCGTCTACTGGTACATCGCCGGAGCCGTGCTCATCATGGCGGCCCTCATCGCGCTGCTGATCCGCTCGCCGTTCGGCCGGGCGCTACGCGGCGTGCGCGACAACGAACCGCGGATGCGCGCGCTCGGCTACAGCACCGCCCTCTACAAGTACGCCGCGTTCACCGTGAGCGGCGCGTTCGCCGGCGTGGCCGGGTCGTTGTGGGTGACCCAGACGTTGTTCATCTCCCCGTCCGACATGAGCTTCCACACCTCGGCGCTGGCACTGCTCGCGCTGATCGTCGGCGGGTCGCAAAGCCTCTGGGGCGCGGTGGCCGGCTCCGCATTGATCATCGTCGCGCAGAACATGCTGCCGATCTCCATGCAGGGCCTCGGCCCCGTCGTCCTCGGCGTGGTGCTCGTGGTGGTGGTCTACACGCTGCCGGACGGCTTCGCCGGAATCCGCAACCCGCTGCGCCGTCGCCCGCCCGCGACCGCGACCGCCGAGCCGCCACGGAAGGAGCGGGTATGACCGCCGCACTACGGCTGGATGGCCTGACCCGGGCGTACGGCGCGCTGCGCGCGGTCGACGACGTGACGCTGACGGTCCGCGCCGGGGCCCGGCACGCGCTGATCGGACCCAACGGCGCCGGGAAGTCCACGATGTTCAAGCTGCTCTCCGGCGAGGTCCGCCCGACCGACGGCCGGATCCGCTACTTCGACGACGACGTCACCCGCTACTCCCAGCCGCGCCGGGTCCGGATGGGGATCGCCCAGACCTACCAGCACTCCAGCGTCTTCATGTCGCTCACGGTCGCCGAGAACGTCGCGCTCGCCGCCCAGCGGGTGCAGGGCATCGGCACCGTGTGGTGGCGCGGCGCCGTCCGGTACGCGGACCGGACCGCCGCCACCGGGGAATGTCTCACCGCGGTGGGCCTGGCCGAGCGGAGCGATGACCTCGTGTCATCGTTGTCCCACGGCGAGCGCCGTCAGCTGGAGCTGGCCCTGGCGCTCGCCTCCAAGCCCCGCCTGCTGCTGCTCGACGAGCCCACGGCCGGTATGTCGGCGACCGAGTCGGACGCCTTCGTCCAGCTGGTCAAGACGCTTCCCGGCGACCTGACGGTGATCGTGGTCGAGCACGACCTCGACGTCGTGTTCAGCCTGGCGACCGACATCTCCGTACTGCACCACGGCAAGCTCCTGGCCACCGGCACACCGGCCGAGGTGTCGGCGGACCCGGCCGTCCAGGAGGCGTATCTGTCCTGGTCGGCGACCGACGACGACCTGAAGGAGACCCCGTGAGCCCGCTACTGGAGGTACGCGATCTGCGCGCCGGATACGACGGGAGCGTGGTGCTGCAGGGCGTCGACGTGACCATCGAAGAAGGCACCGTGCTGGCGGTGCTCGGCAGGAACGGGGTCGGCAAGTCGACGCTGGTCATGTCGGTGATCGGGCTCGTACGGGCGTACTCGGGCAGTGTCGTGTTCGCCGGGCGGGAGCTGACCCGCGAGCGGACCGACAGGATCGCCTCGACCGGCATCGCGCTGGTGCCCCAGGGGCGGCGGGTGTTCAGCCCGCTGACGGTCGAGGAGAACCTGCGCATCGCCATACGCCGCAACCGGCCGGGGCCCTGGACGCTGGAGCGGCTCTACGAACTGCTGCCACGGCTGCGGGAACGGCGGGGCAACCGCGGCGACCAGCTCTCCGGCGGCGAGCAGCAGATGCTCGCGATCGGCCGGGCACTGCTGACCAACCCGCGCCTGCTGTTGCTCGACGAGCCGTCCGACGGGCTCTCCCCGATGGTGGTGCGGCAGGTCGCCGACGTCGTCCGCGCGTTGCGCGAGGACGGCATCACCGTCCTGCTCGTCGAACAGAACGTGCGATTGGCACTCGAACTCGCCGACAACGTCGCGGTGATGGTCAAGGGCGAGATCGCCTGGCACACCGACCCCGCCGGCTTCCACGGCGACCGCGAACGCGTCCGCGCGCTGATGAGCGTGGCCGGTCCACAGTAGAGGGGATGAACGTTGACCACGAAGGACTATGGGTGGGACGAACAGCGCCGGCTCTTCGTCCATCCGCAGAGCACACCGTACGTGAGCGGACCGCGGCCCCTGCCGCAGAGCCTGGATCACCTGGAGGACCGCGAGTACACCTCCAACATGACCGTCGAGGCCCGCTGGCCCACGGTCGTCAGGCTTACCCACACCTGGCAGAACGTCGTCGACATGGGCGGCCGACGCTACATGTTCCACTACTACCGACAGGCTCTCAACGTCTACGACATCACCGACCCGACGGCCCGCGACCTGGTGCTCGAAAAGCGGTACGGCCCCGGGAACGGCGAGTTCGGGGCGGCGGCCATCGCCTACAACAAGGAGCGGGACGCCTGGATCCTGGTGCAGTGCTTCGAGGTGCCGCGCACCTACGGGCCCGACTCCAACAAGTACGCCGACCCCGCCGTGCTGCCCCGGCTGATGGCGGCGCCCGGATTCCGCGGCTTCCGGGTCTACGAGCTGACCAGCCCCACCGACTGGAAGCTGCTCGCCGAGGTGCCGACCGGCCCGGTCGACCCGGCCACCGGGATCCATCAGGGTTCCGGCGGAGTGGACACGCCCGCCTACGACGGCGGCCGTTACATGTTCATCGCCGCCGCCCCCGACGACACGTTCATCAACCAGGAGTTCGCCACCTACCCGTACACACCCGCACAGCTCGTGTACGACATGGAGGATCCGGCGCACCCGAAGCTCCTGTCCACCTGGTGGGTGCCCGGCCAGCGGGCGGGTGAGACCGGCGCCTACGAGTCGTGGAGCAGGCACGGCAACCGGACCTCGTGGATCGGCGCGCGGGTGCCCATGTCGGTGCCGGTGCCCCTGGAGCAGGGCGGCCGGTACGGCTACGCGGTCATGGGCGGCCTCGGGCTGTACGTGCTCGACCTCGCGGACCCGCGCCGCCCACTGGTCAGCGGCCATCTCGACCTGCCGCACAGCTGGGCCGGCATCGAAGGCGACGTGGTGGACACGAGCCGGGTGACCAGCCACGGCGTCGTGTTCGTCAACGGCGGCCCGATGAACGAGGACGGGTACGAGCCGTACAAGGACATCTACGTGATCGACGTCAAAGACCCGGCGAATCCGCACATCGTGGCGACGTTCCCCCGGCCGGTTCCGCCGGCCGGAGCGCCCTACCAGGACTTCGTGTTCCGGCGGGGCAAGTTCGGTCCCAAACGCTTCGGCTCCAACGCCCACCCCGGGACGGCCGACCCCAACCTCACGCTGTACTCCTTCGGCAACGCGGGTGTTCAGATGTTCGACCTCACAGACGTCCGCCGACCGGCCCTGGCAGGGTACTTCGTGCCGAAGATGACCGACGAGCTGGGCGACCCGCGCTCCTATCTCGTGCCGACCGAGAGCATCTTCGTGGAGTGGGACCGCCGCCTGGTCTGGGCCTTCACGAACTCCGGCATGTACCTGCTGACCAGCCCGCTGCTGGGCGAGCCGAGGATCGCCCGATGACGGCCGATCTCATCCTGGTCGACGGCGACATCACCACCAGCGCGGGCGGGCGGCGGGTGAGTGGCCTCGCCGTACGCGCCGGGCGGGTGCTCGCGGCCGGGAGCACCGACGAGATCCGCCGGTACGCCGACTCCGACACCCGGGTCGTGGACCTGGGAGGCCGCTGCGTGATCCCCGGCCTGGTCGACAACCACATCCACTTCGTGCGGGCCGGGCTCACCTGGAACTCGGAGCTGCGCTGGGAACGCTGCCCCAGCCTCGCCGCCGGTCTGCGGACCATCGCCGAGGCGGCTGGCACCCGGACGCCGGGCGAGTGGGTGCTGGTGATCGGCGGCTGGCACGAACGCCAGTTCCCGGAAGGACGCGGACCGAATCTCGCCGAACTGGACGAGGTCTCGCCGGATCGCCCCGTCTTCGTGCAGATGATGTACGACTGGGCCCAGGTCAACACCGCGGGAATGCGCGCCGCCGGTCTCACCGCCGAGACCGCCCGCGCGGCCGGAGCGCACCTGTTCGAGTGGGACGGCCAAGGCCGGCCGACCGGCCGGGTGCTGGGCATGGAGGGCTGCAAATGGCTCTACGCCCGGCTGCCCAAGGAGACACTGGAAGCCCAGATCGCCTCGACCGCCCGGCTCTCCCGCGACCTCAACCGCTTCGCGGTGACCGCGCTGATCGACGGCGGCGGCGTGAACACCGGCCCGGACGTCTACGAGGCCGTGTACGAGGTGGACCGGCGCGGTGACCTGACCGTGCGGACGTTCCTGACCGTGCACGCGTCGGCGCGTGGGCGCGAGGCCGAGGAGATCGCCGGATACCTGCGCTACGGTCGCCCCCGGCACGGCAGCGGAACGCTCCGGCTGCTCGGCTTCGGCGAGGTCGTGCTGTACGGCCTGCACGACCGGGTGCACACCCGGGTCGACGTGACCGACGCCGACCGGGCCGAACTGATCCGCGTCTTCACCGACCTGGCGGCCGGTGGCTGGCCGGTACAGATGCACGCGCACCGGCCGGAGGTGATCGAGACCGTCATCGCGGCCTGCGAGGAGGTGAACGCCCGCCATCCGCTGGCACCGCTGCGGTGGGGCATCGTGCACGGCGAGATGATCAATTCGGCGCAGGTGGGACGCATCCGCGCACTCGGACTCGGCGTCCTCACCCAGAGCCTGCTGCGTTTCCTCGGCGACCAGGTGGTGGGCGCGTTCGGCGCCGACCGGGTCCGCGACGCGCCCCCGCTGCGCGCCCTGCTCGACGCCGGGGTTCCGGTCAGCGCAGGCACCGACGCGATGCGCGGCGCCTCCTACGACCCGTTCACCTCGCTGCACTTCTACCTGACCGGCCGCACCATCGGTGGCGACCGGATCGTCGCCGACGAGAACCTGCTCGACCGCGACGAGGCACTGCGCCTCTATACGCGCGGCAGCGCCTGGAACTGCTTCGCCGAGCACGAGATCGGCGCGCTGGAACCGGGCTTCCGCGCCGACCTCGCGGTGCTCTCCGACGACTACTTCACCGTCGACCTGAACAAGATCCTTACACTGGAGTCGGAGCTGACCCTGCTCGGCGGCCGGCCCGTGCACGCGAGCGGCGAACTGGCCGCAGTCCTGGAGGAGGGCCGATGAGCCGACTGCTGATCCGCGGTGGCCACGTGGTGACCATGGACCCGGCGCTGGGCGACGTCGACGGCGATGTCCTCGTGGTCGACGGGCGGATCGCCGAGATCGGTCCCGACCTGTCCGCCGCGGACGCGGAGATCCTCGACGCGACCGGCACCGTCGTGCTTCCCGGCTTCGTCGACACCCACCGTCACACCTACCAGTCGCTGGTCCGCGGCCTGCTGCCGAGCTGCACGCTCGGGGAGTTCATGGGGACCATCTTCAACAGCGTGGCCCCGGCCTACACCCCCGAGCTGATGCGGCTGGGCAACTACGTCGGCGCCCTCGACGCGCTCGACGCCGGCATCACGACCATGGTCGACTGGTCGCCGAGCGAGACCCCGGACCACGCCGACGGAGCGATCGAGGGCCTGCGGCAGGCCGGCATCCGGGCGATGTACGCACACGGCATGCCGGCCGGCGGCCAGTGGTGGTACCGCAGCGAGCTCAACCACCCGGCCGACGCCCGCCGGATCAGAGCCGAGCACTTCCCCTCCGACGACGGCCTGCTCACGATGGCGCTCGCGCTCCGCCAGCCCGGCAACGTCGTCGACGAGGTCGCCGTAAACGACTGGAACCTCTCGCGTGACCTCGGCGTCCGCGTCTCGGTGCACACCGCGATGCGCTCAGGCGGCGCGACCGGCCACCCGATCCGCTCCCTGCACCGGCTCGGCCTGCTCGGCGAGAACACCACGTTCATCCACTGCACGACCAGCACCGACGACGAAATCGCGATGATCGCCGACTCCGGAGGCACGGTCTCGATCGCGCCGTACGTCGAACTGGTGATGGGCCACGGCCTGCCGCGGATCACCGCGATGCTCGCGCACGGCGTGGCCCCCACGCTCAGCATCGACACGGTCACCACCTCGCCCGGCGACATGTTCACCCAGCTGCGGATGGCACTCGCCCTTGGCCGCGCCGAGGCGTTGCCCGAGAACCCGGAGGATCCTTTCACCCCGACGCTCACCCACCGCGATGTCCTGCGGCTGGCCACCCTCGACGGTGCCCGAGCCTGCGGCCTCGGCGACCGAACCGGCACCCTCACCCCGGGCAAGGCGGCTGACGTCCTCCTCGTCCGAGCCGACTCGATCCGTACCCTCCCCCTGCGGGACCCGGCGGCCACGGTGGTCTCCTCGGCCGACCGGGCCGACGTCGACACGGTGCTCGTCGCCGGCGTGATCCGCAAGCGCGGCGGCATCCTGGTCGGCGTCGACCTGCCCCGCCTCCGCGCCGAGGCGATCGCCGCCCACGAGGACATCCTGACCCGAGCCGGACTCGAGACAGGAGATCGAGCCGCAGGGGCGTAGCCGCGGTGAGGCACCGGCCGCGGCCCTGACGTGCGATGACATCTCACGGCGGCACGCCGGAAAGGTCTCGGACGTGCCGCCGTGAGGGTCACTGGTGGGCGAACTGGGTGAGCGCGGGCAGCGCCCTGTCGGCGAAGTCGAACAGTGCCTGGTTCTCCCAGCCGTTACCCGACGACGGGTCGGCCGGGTCCCAGCCGTTCCCGGTCACCGCGGTCCAGGTGGGTTCCCAGTACACCGCGCCGAGCCCGCGCCCGCCCGGCACGGCCTGCACGATGCTCATCACGTCGCGCAGCATCGCCGACTGGCCCGCCGGTGAGGCCGGGTATCCGGGGTACGGGGTCGCCGCGGTGATGATGTTGGCGAGGCCGTCGTCGTTGCCCGTGGTGAAGGGGTAGGCGGTCTCGGCGAGCAGGACGGGCCTGCCGTAGCGGGACGCGATGTCGTTGATGTTGGACTGGAAGGCGCCGAGCGTGCCGTGCCAGTAGGGGTAGTAGGAGACGCCGATCACGTCGTAGTTCACGCCGTGCGCCGCGGCGCTGTCGAACCACCAGCGAAACAGCCCGTTGTCGCCGCCCTCGGCCAGATGCAGCACCACCTTGGTCGAGGACGAGACGGCCTTGACCGCGCTGTAGCCCGAGTTGAGCAGCTGGGCGAGGTTGCCGAAGTTGGAGCTGCGGCCGTCCTCCCAGAGCATGCCGTCGTTGATCTCGTTTCCGACCTGGACCATGTCCGCAGTGGTGCCCTGCGCCTTCAGCGCGTTCAGCACGTCGTAGGTGTGGTTGTAGACGGCCGTCTTGAGCTGCGCGAACGTGTATCCGTTCCATGCGGCCGGCTTGTACTGCTTGCCGGGGTCGGCCCAGGTGTCGGAGTAGTGGAAGTCGACGAGCAGGCGCATCCCCCTGGCCTTGACCCGCTGCGCCATGGCCAGCACCCGCGCCTTGTTGTTGTAGCCGTCGGCCGGGTTCACCCACACCTTCAGCCGGACGTAGTTGGCTCCGGCCGCCGCCAGGATCGCGAGGGCGTCGCCCCGCGCGCCCCCGGCGTCGTGGTACCTGCCCCCGTACGCCTCCGACTTGGGCAGGCTTGAGGTGTCGGCGCCCTTCACCGCCAGCGTCGCCGACCCCGCCGCGAAGGTGACGTCGTCGAAGTTGGCCCAGCCGCCCGCCGCCGCCGCGGAGCCGAGGGAGATCGTGCACTGCCCGCCCGTCACGTTCTGGGTGACGGCGATCTGGATCCACTCCGAGGAGCTGACCGGCGTGTGGGTCCGCCTCTCGGCGGAGCCGCAGTTGCGCAACGCGATCCAGCTCTGGCTCATCGCCCCCGACCTCACCCAGACGCGGAGGGTGTAGGTGCCCGAGGCCAGGCCGGTCAGCGTCTGGTTGGTCTCGACGGTGTACGCGGCGGTGGACCAGTGCGACAGGCGGTAGGAGCCCGTGCGACCGCCGGCCTCGGTGAAGTCGGCGGAGGCGTTGCCCGCGGTGCTCCACGAGACCGGCGCGGCGACGCCGCCCCCGGTCTCGAAGCCGCCGTTGGCGACCGTGGGCGCGGCTCGGGCCGGTAACGGCACCAGGACGGCGGCGGCACATGCCAGCAGTGCCACCAGGATCTTCTTCATGGGTCCTCACTTGGTCAGGAGTGATGTGGACGATCCCCGAAGACCCCGGGTGCCGCGCTCAGGTGGCGGGCGCGACCCCGGGGACGATCACGCGTCTGCGGTCGGCTCGACGACCGTGACGCCGCCGGCGGGCACGGTCGCCGACCCGGTGTACGCGGCGCCGTCGAGCATCCCGGTCCCGCTCACCTCCGGGACGGTGACCGGCTCCTCGCCGTGGTTGATGAGGAAGAGGTAGCGCCCCCGGCGTACGAGTTCCAGGGTGTCGGGCAGGCCGCGCGGGCGGGACACGCCCGCCAGGTCGAGGACCGTGCGGAGGAGCGCGCGCAGATCCCGCCCGGCACCCGTTCCCGTGCCGCCCGCCGGGTCGCCGGGGTCGCCGGGGTCGCCGGGGTCGCGGCGGCCTTCGGGACCGCCGGGGCCGGAGGTGTGGTCGGGGGACGGGTCGAGCGCGGTGGCGACGTACCAGGCGGTGCCCGCGCCCAGCTCGTGGCGGGTCACCGCGGGGTGGCCCGCGTCCGGCCCGCCGGTGAAGGCGTGGACGGCGCGCGCCCCGGCGAGGCGGATCCGCTCGGACCAGATCCGGCCGGTCAGGCCGTCGTCGCCGACGGGCACCGTGCCGTTCTCCGGCAGCGGGTGGAACTCCTCCACCGACAGGCCGAGCACGTCGCGCAGCGCGCCGGGAGGGGCGCCGGGATGGACGGCGTCGTTCTCGTCGACGATTCCCGAGAAGTAGGAGACGACCAGGTGCCCGCCCGCCTCCACGTAGCGGCGCAGGTTCTTGCCCGCCGCCTCCGTGAGCAGGTAGGAGCTGGGGACGACGACCATCCGGTACGCCGAGAGGTCGGCGCCGGGGTGGGCGAAGTCGACGGTGACGTGCTCGCGCCAGAGCGCCTCGTAGTAGGACTCCATCCGCTCGCGAAAGCGCAGGTCGACCGAGGGGCGCCACTCCAGCTCCAGCGCCCAGAACGACTCCCAGTCCCACACGAGCGCGACCTCGGCCTCGACGCGGGAGCCGCGCAGGTCGGCCAGCCCGCGCAGGTCGGCGCCGAGGGCGACCACGTCGCGCCAGAGGCCGGAGTCCGTCCCGGCGTGCGGCAGCATCGCCGAGTGGAACTTCTCCGCGCCGTGCCGGGAGGCGCGCCACTGGAAGAACAGCACCGAGTCCGATCCCCGGGCGACGTGGGCGAGGCTGTTGCGCCGCATCTCCCCCGGCCGCTTGGCGAGGTTGCGCGGCTGCCAGTTGACGGCGCCGGTCGAGTGCTCCATGAGCATCCACGCCTGTCCGCCCGCCACCGAGCGGGTGAGGTCGGCGGCCATGGCCAGCTCGATGTGGTTCCCGGCCCGCCCGGCGTCGAGGTAGTGGTCGTTGGAGACGACGTCCACCTCGCCCGCCCACCGCCAGTAGTCCATCGGCTCACAGTTGGCGATCATGAAGTTGGTGGTGACCGGCTGGTCCCCGAAGCGGCGGATGGCGTCGCGCTCGCGGCGGAAGTTGGCGATGTGCGCGTCGACGGAGAAGCGCGCGTAGTCGAGCTGCAGGGCCGTCAGCTGGCCGGGCGGTGCGAGCCTCGGTGGCTCCACCTCCTCGAACGAGCCGTAGGTCAGCCCCCAGAACGTGGTCCCCCAGGCGGCGTTGAGCGCCGCCACGTCCCCGTGCCGCTCGCGCAGCCAGTCGCGGAACGCCTCGGCCGAGGTCTCGCAGTAGCAGCGGGCGTTGGCCCAGCCGTACTCGTTGTGGACGTGCCACATCGCGACCGCCGGATGCCCGGCGTAGCGCTCGGCGAGCCGCTCGGCGATTCGCTCGGAGGCGGCGGCGTACTCGGGGGAACTCGGGCAGAAGCTGTGCCGGGAGCCTCCGGCGACGACGCGGCCCTCGCGGTCGACCAGGCGGGCGCCGGGGTGGGCCGTCCTGAACCAGGTGGGCGGGGACGAGGTCGGCGTCGCGAGGTCGATCATGATGCCCCAGGAGTGCAGCAGGTCGACGATCCTGTCCAGCCTGCCGAAGTCGTGGACCCCCTCGGCGGGCTCCAGCATGCTCCAGTTGAACACCCCGAGGCTGACCAGGTTCACCCCGGCCTCGCGCATCAGCCGGACGTCCTCGCGCCAGACCTCCTCCGGCCACTGCTCGGGGTTGTAGTCCCCGCCGTACGCGATGCCCTCTGGCAGGGCGGGATATCCGGGCAACGACTCCCCCTCGAACGATTTCTGTGAACGTGCACAGTAATGTACGACCGATGCCCCCGGAAGGCCAGCGCCGAGATTCCCGGCACATCAGCGGGTTAACAAGAACGTAACGGGCATTGACAGCGCCTCCCGGCTGATTTCAGTCTGTGAACGTTCCCAGAGAGGTGCCAGCGGCCTCGGCCTCTCTCGCCGACTTCACCGGCGGCCCCGCCCTGCGGCCTCCCAGCGGCCGACGCCCCTGTCATAAACCCGTCATGAACCTGTCATGAACTCCCACACGGACCCCCACGGAGGAACACATGCAGATGAACCGGCTCATAGCGGTGGCGACCGCGCTCCTCGCCGCCGCCCTGGCCGCCGGGTGCTCGGGCACCCCCCAGGAGGCGGCCGCCCCGGACGCGCGGAGTTCGGCCCCCGCCGGGCCGGTGAAGCTCACCTACTGGACCTGGGTCCCCAACATGGACAAGATCGTGACGGTCTGGAACCAGACCAACCCCGACATCCAGGTCACCGTCAGCAAGCAGGCCGGCGGCGACGACGCGGCCGCCAAGTTCCTCACCGCCGCCAAGGCGGGAAACCCTCCCGACCTCGTCCAGGCCGAGTACCAGATGCTGCCCTCCTTCGTCGCCGCCGACGCGGTGGCCGACCTCTCGGGCGAGGCCGGCGCGGCGAAGGGCGAGTTCGGCGAGGGCGTCTGGGGACTGGTCACGCTCGGCACCGACGCCGTCTACGCGCTCCCCCAGGACAGCGGCCCGATGATGCTCTACTACCGCCAGGACCTGTTCGACAAGTACGGCATCGAGGTGCCGAAGACCTGGGACGAGTACGCCGAGGCCGCCCGCACCGTGCGGAAGAAGGACCCCAAGGTCTTCCTGGGGACCTTCTCCAGCAAGGACCCCGGCTCCTTCGTCGGCCTCGCCCAGCAGGCGGGCGCCCAGTGGTGGTCGATCAGCGGCGAGTCCTGGAAGGTCGCCGTCGACGACGAGGCCACCAGGAAGGTCGCCGACTACTGGGGCGGTCTCGTCTCCGAGGGCGCCATCGACGACCAGCCCTATTTCACCCCCGAGTGGAACAAGGCGCTGAACGACGGCAGGCTGCTCACCTGGCCCTCGGCGGTCTGGGCGCCTGGCGTGCTGTCCAGCAACGCCCCCAAGGCGAAGGGGAAGTGGGCGATCGCCCCGCTGCCGCAGTGGAACGCCGGTGAGAACGCGAGCGGCTTCTGGGGCGGTTCCTCCACCGCGGTCTCCGCCAAGTCCCCCCACCTGGCCGCCGCCGCGAAGTTCGCGACCTGGCTCAACACCGACCCCGAGGCGCTCGGCCTGCTCGTCTCCGAGGGCGCGCTCTATCCCGCGGCCACCAAGGGCGGCACCATGCTCGGTGGGGCCCCCGAATACTTCTCCAACCAGCCCGACTTCTGGCAGCAGACCGCCACGATCGCGGGCGGCGCCCGCGGCTTCACCTTCGGCCCGAACGTCAACGTGACCTACAACGCCTTCAAGGACGCCTTCGACAAGGCCCTGCAGGACAGGTCGGCGTTCTCCGACGCCCTCGTGAAGATGCAGGACGCGACGGTCGCCGACATGCAGAAGTCCGGATTCCAGCTCACCCGATGACACGACGCCCCGGCGGCGGCGTTCGCACCGCGAGCGCCGTCCCCTACCTCCTCCTCGCACCGGCCATGGCGCTGTTCACGCTCTTCATGGCCCTCCCCATCGCCTACACGGCCTACCTCAGCCTGCGGCGCACGAAGGTCTCGGGGCTGGGCCTGGGCAAGGGGTCCCGCCGCGAGGTCTTCGCCGGCCTCGACAACTACGCGGCGACGCTCGCCGACGGCGAGCTGTGGGCCGGCTGGCTGCGCGTCCTGGCCTACGGCCTGCTGGTGCTCGTCGTCATGCTCGGGCTCGCCCTGCTGTTCGCGCTGCTGCTGGACTCGGCGCACGTGCGGCTCGCCCGCTTCTCCAGGATCTCCCTCTTCCTGCCGTACGCGGTGCCGGGCGTGGCCGCGACCCTGCTGTGGGGCTTCCTCTACCTGCCCAGCCTCAGCCCGATCCGCCAGGTGCTCGACATCGACCTGCTCGGCGCGGGCACGGTGGTGCTGTCCATGGCGAACGTGGCCGTCTGGGGCGGCGTCGGCTTCAACACCCTGGTCCTCTACACCGCGCTGCGGGCCGTACCCAGGACCTACTACGAGGCTGCCAGGATCGACGGGGCGAGCGAGATCCAGACAGCGCTGCGGGTCAAGGTCCCGATCCTGCTGCCCGCGATCATCCTGACCACGGTCTTCTCCATCATCGCCACGATCCAGGTGTTCACCGAGCCGACCACCCTGCGGCCGCTCACCAACACGATCAGCTCGACCTGGAGCCCGCTCATGAAGGTCTACCGCGACGCCTTCGTCACCGGCGACCTCTACTCGGCCGCCGCCACCTCGATCGTCATCGCGGCGATCTCCCTCGTCCTGTCGTTCGGTTTCCTGCGCGTCGTCCGCGACCGCGCCTTCGGGGAGGGCTGATGGCCACCACACCCCTCACCGGGACCCGCCGCCGACGCCGACGCCCGGCCGGGATCGCGCCGACCGCGATCCTGCTGCTGGGCGCGCTCTACTGCCTGCTGCCGGTCAGCTGGGTGCTGGTGGCGTCCAGCAAGTCGAAGGCCGAGCTGTTCTCCACCTCGACCTTCGCCCCCGGCACCGGGCTGCTGTCCAACCTCGCCGACCTCGCCGCCTACCGTGACGGCGTGTTCTGGCTGTGGATGCTCAACACGCTGCTGTACGCGGGCGGCGGCGCCCTGCTGTCCACGGCCGTCTCCGCCGTCTCCGGCTACACCCTGGCCAAGTACCGCTTCCCGGGGCGCAACCTGATCTTCAACCTGCTGCTCGGCGGCGTCCTGGTGCCCGCCGTGGTGCTCGCCATCCCGCAGTATCTGCTGTTCTCGCGGATCGGGCTCGCCGACACCTACTGGTCGGTCCTGCTCCCGCAGATCCTGAGTCCGTACGGCATCTATCTCGCCCGCGTCTACGCCACCGCCGCCGTCCCCGACGCGCTGCTGGAGGCCGGGCGCATCGACGGCGCCGGGCACCGGCTGCTGCTGGGCCGGATAGCCCTGCCCCTCATGTTGCCCGGCATGGTGACCATCTTCCTGTTCCAGTTCGTCGCGATCTGGAACAACTTCCTGCTGCCGTTCATCATGCTGGGCGACGACCAGAGGTTCCCGCTCACCGTCGGGCTCTACACCCTGCTCGCCGCGGGGGCCAACCAGCCCTCGCTCTACAACCTGATCCTCACCGGCACACTGCTCTCGATCATCCCGTTGATCGCGCTCTTCCTCACGATGCAGCGCCACTGGAGGACCGACCTGGCCGGCGGGGCCGTGAAAAGCTGACGGCCCGGCCGATCGGCGGCCGGTCGAGGGGAAAATGGGGAGCATGGCGAAGCGTCCGACCATTCACGACGTCGCGGCGGTGGCGGGGGTGTCCCGGGGAACGGTGTCCCGGGTCCTCAACGACGACCGGTACGTCAGCCCCGCCGCGCACGCCGCCGTCAAGCGGGCCATCGCCGAGACGGGCTACGTGCTCAACCGGGCCGCCCGCAGCCTGGTCACCCAGCGGACCGGCTCGGTGGTGATGGTCCTGTCGGAGCCGCAGGAGCGGCTGTTCGAGGATCCCACCTTCAGTGTGCTGCTGCGCACCGCCACCCGGCGGCTCGCCGAGCGGGACGTGTCGCTCGTGATGATGATCGCCGGGAACGACGGCGACCGCGACCGGGTGATCCGCTACCTGCGCGGCGGCCACGCCGACGGGGTCTTCCTGGTCTCCACCCACGCCGGTGACAAACTGGTGGACGCGCTGCTGGACATTCCGGTGGCCGCCGTCGCCCAGGGGGCGGTCATCGGCAGGGAGAACGTGATCCCGTACGCCGCCGCCGACGACCGCGAGGGCGCCCGGCAGATGACGCGCTACCTGGTGGAGCGCGGCCACCGGCGGATCGCCACCATCACCGGCCCGCTCGACACCCCCGGCGGCGCGCTACGGCTGGAGGGCTTCGCCGACATCCTCGGCAGGAAGGCCGGCAGGAGGCTCATCGAGCACGGCGACTACACCCAGCTGGGCGGGGAGAGCGCGATGGCCAGACTGTTGGAGCGCTCCCCCGACATCGACGCGGTGTTCGTCGCCTCCGACCTGATGGCCGCGGGCGCGCTCTCGGCCCTGCGCGCCGCGGGGCGGCGGGTGCCGGAGGACGTCGCGGTGGGCGGCTTCGACGACTCGGCGGTGGCGCTCACCACCCACCCGCCGCTCACCACCGTCCGCCAGCCCCTGGAACGGGTCGCGGAGGAGACCGTCCGCCTGCTGCTCGCCCTGATCGACGGCGCGGAGCGCCTGGAGCCGGTCATACTGCCCACGACCCTCATCGTGCGCGAGTCGGCCTGACCTGCCGGTTACCTAAAGCGGGCCCACCTGACCGGTCGGCCACCGTACGCGGGGCCGCCTCACCGCTCGCCCGGTCGGCCTGATCTCAGGCCGGCCGGGCGAGCGGCGAAATCGAACGGGATCAAACGGGCTCGACGGCGGGGTCAACGACCGGGCGAGGACCCGTTCACGGTGAGGACCTGCTCGGTCTCGATCGCCGGGAAGGTGCCGGTGTCGATGATCCCGTGCTCGTGGAAGGCGGCCTCCAGTAGCGCGTGAGCCTTGGGCTCCAGCTTCCACAGGGCGCGGTACTCACGGGCGGTGGCCAGGGAGACCCCGGTCTCGTGGGCGATGTCGGACGCGCGGGGCACGAACTTCCGCTCGATCTGCTTGTCCCAGTATTCCCGCGCGGCGCGCATCAGGGCCGCGCGCTGCGCCGTGTCGACGACCGGCGGCGGGGCGTCCAGCACCTGGAGCTCGTCGTCGTCATCGTCGTCCCCGAGCCGCGAGGACGGGCCCGCGGCCACCGCGGGACGCGCGGGCGGCTCCTCGGGCGCGGGGGCCCACGGCACGGGCGGGGTCAGGTCGATCAGGGCGGAGGTGTTGTAGAGGGCGCCGATCTGGGAGAGCAGGGCCTCCTGCCTGGCGGAGTCGACCGCCAGGCCGCTGTGCTCCACCGCCCGGTCCATGGCACGGTCCAGCTTGGTGAGGGCCACGCGCATCTTCCTGTCGGACGCGCCCGAGGCGCGGAGCGCGCGGGCACGCTTGGCCGCCAGCGCGACCCGGGTCAGCCTGCGGTGGGCGTCCACCTCGCTCGCCGTGCGGTCGCTCACCTCGGCCAGCCCGACGCGGACCAGCGCCCGCTCCGGGGTGATCCGCCAGTTGATGCGGGAACGCCCCGTGATGCGGTGGCGTTCGATCGCCATGCCGCGCTCCCACAGCCACGCCGCCACCAGGGGTGCGGCGAGCCGGAAGACGGCCTCGGCGACACTGCGGGCGTCCATGCTCGACAGCACGGCCGTCAGACCGGTGAGCGCCCACACGGCGACGCCGTCGATGCCCGCGGAGAAGTTCTCCCGCATGTTGCGGCGCGCCCGGACGGCGCTGGTGATGACGGCGACCTCGATGAAGGCGAAGAGCAGCAGCCGCAGGGGGCCGTCGAAGCCGAGCACGTCACCGGAGAAACGCCACATGCCCTGCGCGGAGACACCCGTCGCGATGCTCGCGGCGACGATGGTGAGGATGTCCTCGGCCGGACGGGGTGCGATGTGACGATGGTAGAAGCGGACCGCCACGCGCTGGGTGGCACGGAGCGCGAAATACGCCGCGACCAGCAGGACGAGGGCGAACACGCCGATGATGACCGTCAGGATCGGCTGGTCCGATGCGAAGGCGGTGATTTGATCGATGGGGGGCATCAGTCACTGTCCGTCAGTCTCGAATGTCCGACAGGATATTCAGCGATCATTCCAGAATGTTCGGTGGCTTGTTCGCGAAACGGGCGCTCACGCGCGTGACAGAAGTGCACACAGTTGCGCCGGAGGCCAGTAAAGATCGCGCCCCTCGCCCGGCCGACATCCACCTGATCGGACAGGGTGAGTACGTGTGATCACCGAAAGCCCGCCCCACGCCCACCAGGGGGCCGTTGTCGAGACTGCCGACCGGCGTCGTAGCGTCGAGGGATGGATGCCAGAGACGAAGTGGTCACACCTCACGCTCCCGGACCGTCGCCCACCGGCGGCCACCCGCCCCACGCCCCGCGGGCGACCGGGACCGGCCGCGAACGCGGGTCGCTCGGCATCGACCGTGACCACCTCCCCGAGCTGCTTGAGGCCACCCGTGCCTACGCCGCACGCCTCCTCGCCGGGCTCGGCGACCGGGCGGCGGCGCGGACGCCGACCAGGCCGGCGCCCGCGTCACTGCCCGAGGCGGGGATCGGCCTGCGAGGGGCGTTGGAGGAGTTCGCACGCAGGTGGGAGCCCGGCTTCGCGGCCGGTGCGGGCCCCCGCTACCTGGGTTTCGTCACGGGCGGCGTGACGCCCGCCGCGCTCGCGGGCGACTGGCTGACCGGCACCCTCGACCAGAATCCCACCTCGGGCCTGGACTCGCTCGCCCCCGACCTGGAACGGGAGGCAGTCACGTGGCTGCGCGACCTCTTCGGCCTGCCCTCCGAGCACGAGGGGGCGTTCGTCAGCGGCGCGACCCTGTCCAACTTCACCGGCCTCGCGATCGCCAGGGAGTGGCTGGGCGAGCGGCGCGGCGTCTCGGTGGCCGAGGAGGGCACGGCGGCGCTCGGGCCGGTGACCGTGCTGTCGGGAAGCCCGCACTCCAGCACCGTCAAGTCGCTGTCCATGCTCGGCCTGGGACGGTCGGCGATCCGGCGGGTCGGCCTGCTGCCCGGCCGGGAGGCGGTGGACGTGGCCAGGCTCGCCGAGGAACTCGACCGGCTGGACGGGGCTCCGGCGATCGTCGTCGCCAACTCCGGCACGGTGAACACCGTCGACTTCGACGACCTGCGCGCCATCGCGGCCCTGCGCGAGCACCACCCGTTCTGGCTGCACGTGGACGCCGCGTTCGGGGCCTTCGCCGCGCTGTCGGCCGAGCACGCCCACCTCGTCGCGGGCCTCGGCGAGGCCGACTCGGTCTGCGTGGACCTGCACAAGTGGCTGAACGTGCCCTACGACAGCGCGGTCCAGTTCACCCGCCGCCGTGACCTGCAGATCCGCGTCTTCCAGAACTCCGCCGCCTATCTCACCCCGGTGGGCGACGTCCCCGACCTCGTGCACCTCACACCGGAGAACTCCCGACGCCTGCGTGCGCTGGCCGCCTGGTTCACCCTCGCCGCGTACGGGCGCGAGGGGCACGCGGAGATCGTCGCACGCGACATCGCCCTCGCCGCCGAACTCGGCGAGCGGATCGCCGCGATGCCCGCCTACCGGCTGCTCGCCCCCGTACGGCTCAACGTGGTCTGCTTCACCCTCGCCTCCTCCCCCACCCCTGCCGGGATCGCCGAGGTGGCCGACGCGATCACCGAGTCCGGTGAGGCGTTCCTCACGCCGACCGTCCACGAGGGGGTGCCCGCGCTGCGCGCCGCGTTCAGCAACTGGCGCACCACCGAATCCGACGTCGAACGAATCGCGAAGCTCCTCCAGGAGGTCGTGAACCAAGCGTGAGCTCGATCGGCCTCGGGGCAGTGATCGAACGGTTCTGATTCGTCCAGTCCGCGCGACGTCCGCCTTCTGCCGTGATCCCGTTCTCGTACTCCATCGGAAGCGGGATCACGGCGAAAAGGCGCCCATCCGGCGCTTTCGCTATCGGAGCAGCCCGAGGACCGTGTGGAGGGCCTCGTCGACCTCTTCGACCTCGGCGGGGTCCAGGCGACCGGCGAAGTCGCCCAGACGGTGCAGGGTGACAGCCATGGTCTGCTCGACCATGACCCGGCTCTGCTTGCCGAGCAGTTCGACTTCGGGACGGAAGGGTGCGGGGGGTGCGCTGGCTGAGGTCGGTGCGATGAGGACGGTGGAGAGGTGGGAGAGGAAATCCGACTGGAGGATCACGGCGAAGCGCTCGCCTCGCTGTTCATGGGCCATCACGTCACGAGGAGCGCGCAGCCGGTACACGTCACCACGCACGCAGGTGCTCCGTGTCCTTCATAATCGCTTGGGCTTCGGCCCTGTCAGCGGGATCTTTGGCCAGCCTCTCGGCCGCGATCCGGGCTTCCTCCATTCGATGGAGTCGTTGGGCGACGACGAGGGCTTCACGAACCGCTTCGGTCACGGAACGGCCATCGGCGGTCAGCTCGTTCAAAGCCTTCTCCGCTCTGGCATCGAGGTCGACAGTCAGCATGGCCATACCTTCACTGTACGACGCGACGTCTCGCAGGCCTTCGATCGAATTCTGTGAGCGTTTGGATACCTAGAGTGGTCGAATATATGCCGAAAGAGCTCAACCGTTGCCGCTCTCGCGGAGGAAGAGCACCATTTTCAGTGGTGTGCGGCGGAGCGCGTGATGAGGAGGCGCCGACGCGTTTCGCGACGTTGCGCCGGGGTGCCTGACTCGGTACGGTCCGACGTTCCTACATCAGCGCGTTCTCCCCCAGCGCGGTCGAGGTGCTGGAGAACCTGGACCGCCTCGGCCACTGAACCCGTACAGGAGCGGAGCGGTGGATGAGAGCGTGGCGTGCGATCGACACGAACATGATCCGGCTCCGCCTGCCGAGCGGTGAGAGACGTCTGGACGACAGGTTCCCGGTCATGTCATCTCACCGCGCTCTCGCAGGATCGCGACGCCGTCGCCGTCGAGTTCGTCGCAGTACGTCATGCGCCCGGTCATGGCCATCGTGAGTGCCAGGGTGGTGCCGGAAACGAGCGGGCCGGAGCCGGTCGCGAAGGGGCCGTCGTCGGCGACGAGCCGCAGGCCGGCGATCCGTCCCTTGGCGACGACGACGAAGTCGCTGCCCTGGTAGTACTCGGCCAGCCGGGTGATGGTCCCGATCGGGTAGTCACGGCGAATGCCCAGTGGCCGCCGGATGTCCTCCGCGTGCAGGATCGTCTCACCCAGCATCGCCACGACCGGGATGGGCGGCTTGGTGGTGCTCTCGACGACACGACGGAACCTGTCGTGCGTCTCGGTCGCGGTCGCGCCCAACTGTTCGGCGAGCCGCATGGCGTTCTGCCTGTTGAAGTCGAACCGGCAGCGGATCACGCCCGCCATCCACCGCACCGGGGTGAGGGTCGCCGCCGAGGTGAGGTGCGCCAGCACCTCACGCACGGTCAGTCCGGAGCACAGTGACGGTGTCGCCCACTGCTCGTCGGTCAGATCCGCCAGGTCGGCGGCGAGGGCCGCTCGCTCGGCGTGGACCAGTGGCCAGATGCCGGAGGCGCGGCGAAGACGGCGAAGACGGCGAAGACGCAGCCTCGGTTCCGGAGCGGTCATGTCGGACGATGTTCTGTCGTGGGTCATGGCAGTCCTCGCGACGGTCGGTAAGAACGGTTACGCGTAGGACTTTCACCATGGGGCGGAATCGTCGCCGGCGAGCGGTTTTTCCACGGGTGATCTCGCAGGGGAACGGCCGGACGGGCAATGGTACGCGGCCTCCGGTCCCGTGCGGCAGGGCTCTCGGCAGCGTGTTCGCCCTCTGGCGCCACGCCGGCTTGGGCGGGAGCGGGAGGCCGGAGACCTCGGCTTCACGGGATGGGGTCTCCGGCCGTCGAGGGTCTGTTTCGCGCTACTCGGCGACAGGGTTGGATCTTGTGTGTGCCTGTGTCGAGATCACGCGCGTGCCGATCGTCAGGCTCCAGGGCATGGATTGTTTCGGGTGTTCTCGCCGAGGTTGTCCAGACGTTCGCCCCACTTCTCGCGGCCTTCCGGCGTCTTCAGGCTGTTGATCTCGTCCCGGACCTTCTTGCCCGCGTAGGCGCCCCCGAGCGCTCCGGCCACCGGTTGCCCGACGGCGGTGCCGAGGAGCGTGACTTTCACCGCGGCCGTTGAACCGGCGACCGTGGCCACCGCGTCGATGACGTCGTGAGCCAAGGAGTTCTTCTTTTTCTTTCCCATATCGCCCCTTCTTCCGGCCCCCTACGGTCCGGTTGAACATAACCAAAAGATAAGACATGGAATGATTTACGACGACTACAGGTAATATGGTTGTAGCTTCCCGGCCAGAGTGCTGGATATTGACATGTATCGTGTAATCTTCTGACAGGGCGTGACCTCGATGAATTACCGGCGGTAGTCGTGCTCGAAATGGGTGAGGACGGAGGTCACAGATCCGATCATCGGCATTTTCCGGCCCATCTCGTTTCTCCCCTTCGTGCTCGACCACCCAACCGCCGACGCGATAACAAATCCAGACAATTCGCCGAAACCATCGAACTCCTCTCGCGTATGAGGACGGAAATGCCGAGGTGAGTCAATCGTTCACGTGCCGTTGAAAGCGGGTGTGTCGCGCCAGGGTCGCGTCGATGATCTGGGTGCCGCTGGGCGGAGCGTCGGCGGTGTCCCACCAGCGGATGGCGCTGATCTCCCCGTTGGGGGTGAAGGCGTCGTGAAGGGCGGGGATGTGGGCGGTGTAGATCGCGGCGTACTCGTCACGTGGCGGGCCGACGAGCCGGAAGCGTGCGTACCCGGCGAGGGTGAGGGCGGGCAGGTACAGGCCGCTCTCCTCATGGAGTTCCCGCGCGGCGGCCTGGAGAGGTGTCTCGCCGGGATCGATCTTGCCGCCGGGTAGTTCCCATTCCCCGCGGAAGCGATCGAAGACCAGTAGCAGGTGCCGGCCGCACCAGACCGCGACCAAAGCCGCGGGCATCGGCGCGTCGTCCGGCACGTCGGCGACACGTGCGGCCGGCAGGAACGCCATCAGCGCGTTCCCTTTCGTGTCCTGGGCCAAGGCTTGATCCATGCACCCATGATGAACACCCACGGCCAAGAACCCCCCGCCCGACACCTCGACCGTCCGCCAGGCGTGCCCGGCCGTGGCATCCACGTCGGCAGCCTGACTCTGGAATGTGCGGCTTTCACCCCGACAGGACACGGCCGAATCCCGCGCCGCCGGAACAGACCGAACACCGCCCGCCCAAGCCCGGTCGGCGGAATCGGCCGACGGACGCTCCCCGACGCGACCGGCTTTCCGGCACGGGTGAAGTCCGCCTGTCCCTACTTGGAGTCGAGACTGCCCAGGGCGCTCTCCACCGGTGCCGGCCAGGTGGAGTCCTTGAGGCCGAGGGCGTCGCGAAGGTAGGCCCAGGTGAGCCGCTGGATCAGGGCGACCCGCTCGGGGCTCTCGTCCGTCGTCTCCTTGGCTTCGTAACCGGAGACACCGCCGAGCGAGTGCTCCGCCCCGGCCAGGGTGAGCAGGCTCTTGCCGCCCGGACTCAGGTGGTAGGCGTCGGTGAACCAGTCCGGCCCCCGGACCGACAGCGGGGAGTCATCCCGGTCGCCCGCGACGACGAGGGCCGGGGTGGTCATGTCCGCGAAACTCGGGCTCATGAAGGGAAAGTGCTCGGCCGCGAACGGGGAAAGGTCGGCTCCGCCCGTACCCGTCACAGCCAGCAGTACGCCCGCCTTGATCCGCGGGTCGGACATGTCCTCTCCGGAGGCGCCGTCGGCGTCGAGGACTCGCGCTCCCAGTAGCGTGCTCGCCGTCTGGGCGCCCCAGGAGTGCCCGGCCACGGCGACGCGCGTGCCGTCGAGGCGTCCGGTGAGACCGGGGACGGACGACTCCAGGAGGTCGAGCCGGTCGAGGGCGAGCTTCAGGTCATCGACCCGGAGCCTCCAGATCAGCGGTGTGCGCGGGTCGTCGGGCGGGAGGTTCAGCGTCCGCGAGTCGAGGTGGGTGGGCTGAACGACGACGAAACCGTGGGAGGCCCAGAAGCCGACCAGGGGGTCATAGCCGGTCGCCGACTGGCCGAAACCGTGGGAGAAGACGATGACGGGCAGTTCGTGACCGGTCGTGGGGGCGGAGATCCGTACCCGCAGATCCTCTCCGCGATCCGGGGCCGGCAGCGTGACGGGGTGCACCGAGACGACCGGCGTGGGCTCTGGCAGTGCGTGCATGTTTGTTCCTTCGCGACGTGGCGATTCGGCGGTGACGTGACTTGTCGATGGCCGTGATTCGGCGATGACCGTGACTTGGCATCGGCCTGCCGGGCTGACATCCTGACGATGTGGAACTTGGTTCCGCTTCGAATATACGGAACCCGGTTCCGCTTTGCAAGAGGAGCAACGATGACCGGCACGAGTGGCGAATCGGCGGTCCCGCGCAAACGGGCCGATGCCCGACGCAACGAGAAGACCCTGCTGGAAGCCGCCGCGGCGATGTTCGTCTCCTCCGGCGTCGACGTGCCCGTGCGGGACATCGCCGCCAAGGCCGGTGTCGGCGTCGGCACGATCTACCGCCACTTCCCGACGCGGGCCGACCTCATCGTCGCGGTCTACCGTCACCAGGTGGAGGCGTGCGCCGAGGCCGGTCCCGCACTGCTGGCGAAGAGCACCACACCACACGCCGCACTCGCGAGCTGGATCAACCTTTTCGTCGACTTCCTGGTCACCAAGCACGGCCTGGCCGAGGCACTACGGTCCAACGACGCCGCCTTCCAGACCCTGCACGCCTACTTCCTCGACCGCCTCGTCCCCGTCTGCGCCGACCTGCTCAACGCCGCCGCCACGGCGGGCGAGATCGTCCCCGACATGGACGCCCTCGTCCTGATGCACGGCATCGGCAATCTCTGCATCGGCGCCGACAACCCCCGCTACGACGCGCGCCTCATGGTCGGGCTCGTCATCGCGGGACTACGGATTCGTTGAGCCCGTTTCCCGCAGGAATCCGCCATGGACGATCTTCCATCTCTCGATGAGAACGTCGCCACCGCCCCTTTCGAACCACCACACTCGCAGGGCCCCGGCTTGGCAGATCTGGCCGTCACGCTCCTGCCGGTGTGCTTCTACCGTGCTGTCATGGACGCTCCGGACCTGCTCATCCACAACGCCACCCTGCGCGGCCGTCCCGGCAGGTGGTCGCTGGCCGCCACGGGCGGGCTCATCAGCCACGTCGCCGAGGACGATCCCGACCTGGCCCCGGCGACCGGCGTGACCCTCGACGCGGACGGCGCCCTGGTCACCGAGCCGTTCGTGGACGCGCACCTGCACCTGTGCAAGGTCCACACCCTCGACCGGGCCGGGTCCGCCGCGCTCTCGGAGTACACCGAGGGCGCGATGGGGGCCGCGATGGGCGCCATCGAGACGGCCGCCGCCGTCAAGACCGGTCAGACCGCGCGATCCGTCCTCGAACGCGCGAGGCCGGTGCTCCTGGAGTCCGTACGACACGGCGTCCGGGCGGTCCAGGCCTTCGCCGACATCGACCCCAAAGCGGGACTCACCGGCCTGGAGGCGCTGCTGGCGCTGCGCGAGGAGTTTCGCGGCGTGGTCGACGTGCGGGTGGTGGCGTTCCCGCAGGACGGCCTGCTCCGCGAACCCGGAACCGAGGAACTCGTCGTCGAGGCGGTACGGCTCGGCGCCGACGTGGTGGGCGGCATCCCCTGGATCGAGTGGACCGACGCCGACGCCGCCGAGCACGTGCGGCGCATGGTCGACCTCGCCCAGCGGCACGGCCTGCGCGTCGCCATGCTCGTCGACGACGCGGGAGACCCGGGACTGCGCACGGCCGAGATGCTGGCGCGGGAACTGCTGGCGCGCGACATGATCGGACGCGGCAGCGCCCAGCACGCCAGGGCGATGGCGCTCTACCCCGAGCCGTACCTGCGCCGCCTGGCCGGGCTGTGCCGCGCCGCGGGGCTCGGATTCGTGAGCGATCCGCACACCGGGCCGCTCCACCTGCCGGTCTTCCAGCTCGCCGACGCCGGCGTTCCGGTCGCCCTCGGCCAGGACGACATCGAGGACGCCTACTACCCGTTCGGGCGGCACAACCTCCTGGAGGTGGCCTTCCTCGCCGCCCACCTGCTCGACGCGCGCACCGACGACGCCCTGGAGCGGTTGTACGACATGGTGACCGTCGACGCCGCGCGGGTCGTCGGCCTGCCCGTCCACCGCCTGGAGGCCGGCGTCCCCGCCGATCTCGTCGTCCTCGAAGGACGAACCCTCCGCGAAGCCCTCACCAGGCACGCGCCACCCCGCCACGTTGTCGTCGCGGGCCGGATCGTCGCCTCCTCCACCCTGCGCACCTCCTTCGGATCCGGCGTTCCCCGCTGATCGCGTTCCTTCGTACCCGGCGTTTCCTCGGCGCCGGCGTTCCCCGTGAGGGACGCTCTTTCGAACCCGGCCTTCCCCGGACGCTCTTTCGGACTCGGCATTTCCGCTGGCGGATGCCCTTTCGAAGGCGGTGGTCTCCGATAACGGATACGGGAAACCGGTGCCCGAGCGCCATGGCGGCCCTGGCCGACGGAGGGCTCTCCCACGAAAAACAGGCGCTCGGACCAGGAAGATCTACTGAACCCTGGCGGTTCCGCCGCGGATGACATCCTGCCGGGGCGCGAGCCTTCCACCGGAACCGGTAGCCGAGCGTCACCGATCCCCCCTCCTCAGCTCCTTTCCGCTACCGCCAGGTAATCCGACCGCCCCAAGCCTTTGGGATCCGCCAGCAGACTCTCACGACCCCAACCACTTACCGTGAAGGTAGGTTACGCATCGTGTCGACGTCGCCCTCGACGCGGCACGGCGCTCCGCCGGCCCGGGCACCGCCCTGGGCTCGACCGATTCGACATCGATTCGATGTGGAGTGATCTGCCATGACCATGATCAGAAATGCCCTGGCGGCCGGAGCCGTGATGGCCTCCGCCCTCGTCGTCCCCGTGGCGATGCCGACCTCGTCCGCCGTCGCGGACACCGTGGCCGTGACCACCCCGGCCACCGCCACCTCCGCCCTGAAGCCCTGCCGTGAGCACAAGAACCCCGCAAGGTGCCGCGCCCGGCGCGAACACCGGCACGAGTACGGACGGAACTACCGGCACAAGCACCGACATGAGAACAGACGCGGGCACAAGCAGGACTACGGGCGTGAGCACGAAAGAAGCGAACGCGGACGCGAGCGTGTCGGCATCGGCGAGGGCGTCGGTATCGGCGGCGGTATCAGCGACAGCATCGGCGGTAGCGGCACCGGCCGCGGAATCAACAACTGACGGACGACCGACGGACGCCTGACGACGACCGGCCGACCGGCCGACCGGGCAGCGAACGAACGACGGAGACGGCCACCGGCGGCCGGGAGACCAAAGAAGCGTCACCGTGACCACGAGCCGCACGCTCACCTTCCCCTGAGACAACCTCCTGTCGGCCCCGCGTTCCGCATGTGCCACCGCCCGAACCGGATCGGATATGGCTTCTGACCGGCAACGATGCGGCACACGCGGAACGCGGGGCCGACCGGGGCTAGTGTGCGGCCTCGTGGGCGTCGACGAGCTTCTTGGGAGCCGTCAGGCACCACGCCTCGGTGACCAGCTCGAACAGCTCATCTGCGTCGATCTTCGCGAGGTGGACCACGACCCAGCCGAACTGGCCCGCGGTGAACTGGATCTCGAACACCTCCGGCCGCTCCGCCACCAGCGCGAGCTGCTCGGCGATCGTCGACTTGAGCCCCACGGTCTCCGTCTTCTCCCACAGGTAGCCGAAGCCCTTGCCCCGCACCTTCAGCGAGACCCACTCACCGCCGTCGCCCTGCTCGGTCTCCGGCAGCTGCTTCACCATCTCCAGGAATTCATCCACGCTCACACCCATGGCCCACGGTCTACCAGAGCGCACCGACATTTCCCCCTGCCGCCCCCGGCGGCCGTCAGCCCGTGACGCTCGGTTCGCCGTTCTCGATGTGCCCCATCAGGCGCCGGGCGAAGCCGGTGTCCCCGGCGACGGTGATCCACAGGTCGTACCACCCGGTCGCGGCCCGCCACGGCATCCGCGCGGCGCCCTGGGACGCGACCCGCAGCGTCCGCGCCGTCCCCCCGTAGGCGAGGGGCAGGATCGTCACGTCGGCGGGTCTGTTACCGGTGTTGACGATGGTGATCTCGATCGTCCGGGTGGCCGCGTCGATCACGCTGGACATCTCCACCCTGTCGTCGGTCCCACCCCGAAACTCCCTGCGGAAACCGTTCGGGCCGGTGAGAACGAGGGCGTAGGTGGGACAGGGGAAGTAGACCACCTCGCGAACCTGGCCGAGCACGTCGAAGTGCATGGGCCGGACGAGCTCCCCCATGTAGCCGTACAGCGCCAGGTGCGCGCTCTCCGTACCGGTGTTGCTCATCGTGATCTCGACGGCGCGACCGCCGGTGCGTGCCGAGGCGTCGGGCCGGTACGGCAGCGCGCGGGCGGGCCTGACACCCGGTTCCGCGCACGGCATGCGCTGCTCGGCGGGGGCGTCGGGATACCAGCGGCCGGCCGCGACACCCTGGACGACCGGAGCGTCCCGGTCGGCCGAAATATCCCGAACAGTCGAGATGTCCTGATCGGTCAGAGCACCCCGGGCGAACGCGGTACCCTCCGGGACACTGATTTCCGGCGTCACCGGCGTGGACCACGCCTCCGGACGGGCGAAGTCGAAGGCGGAGGTGAGGTCTCCGGCGACGGTCCGCCGCCAGGCACCGATATCGGGGGCCTCGATACCGAGCCAGGTCTCCAGGAACCGGACCGTCGAGCTGTGGTCGAACGTCTGCGAACAGACATGGCCTCCCACGCTCCACGGTGATACGACGATCATCGGGACGCGCATGCCCAGCCCGATGGGCCGTCCTCCGACGAACTCCCCCGGGGTTCCATCCGGCGGGACGGGCGGGGGAACGTGGTCGAAGAAGCCGTCGTTCTCGTCGTAGGTGACGAAGACCGCGGTGCTCGCCCACACCTCCGGACTCGATGCCAACGCGTCGAGAATCCGGTAGACGACCTTCCCGCTCTCCACCGCTGAGGAGCCCTCGGGATGTTCGGAGTCGGCGAGCGAGGTCACGACGTACGAGACCGCCGGGAGGCGTCCCGCCGCCACGTCGGCGGCGAACCAGTCCCCCAGCCCGCCCGTCCGGGTGCGCCGCAACGCCCGGTCGTAGAGCGCCCGGTCGGCCGGATCCAGGCGTGCCACCTTCTCCTCAAGCTCGGCGAGCATCGGCGCGGGATCCTCGGACGCGCGCACCTTCTCGTAGAAGGAGTGCATGCTGCTCTGCCCGAGTTTCGCCATGACCGCCTTGAACGTGGCGAAGAACTCAAAGTTGTTGCACTGGTAGTTGTCCCACTCCTGGTAGACCTGCCAGGAGTGCCCGGCCTGGGTCAGCAGTTCGGGCACCGTGGTCCACGTGTAGCCCGGGTGCCTGTCCTCCTCACAGGCGCCGTTGTCGACGGCCCGCTGCTCGGTGCCCGGCTCGTAACCCGTGTGGCCGGAGACGTGGTAGTTGCGGTTCGGCGTCGTGGAACTCAGCACCGAGCAGTGGTAGGCGTCGCAGATCGTGAACGCGTCCGCCAGCTCGTAGTGGAACGGAAGATCCCCGCGGTCGTAGTACGCCATGGTGGACGGCCCCTTGTTGGGCACCCAGGCGTCGTTCCAGCCCATCGCCCACGCGTTCTGCGTACCGAGCCAGGTGTGGTCGTGGGTGTCGAGCAGCATCGGGTCGGCTCCCGCGCGCTCGGCCGCCTCCCGTAGGGAGAAGGGCAGGATCCCGTCCTGCTCGAAGATCGGACGAAGAGCCCGGGCGGACACCGCGTTACGGTCCCCGTAGCCGCGCACCCCGCGCATCCGGCCGAAGTAGTGGTCGAACGACCGGTTCTCCTGCATGACGAAGACGACGTGCTTGAGGTCGGAGAGCCCTCCGGGAGGAGCGGGCCGCGCCAGCAGGCGTATGAGAGAGGGGGGAAGTGCGGACGGTGCCGACATTGAGCATCCCTTTAACGGCATTTCAGGCAAGCCTCAACCTAACCCACCCTCGGGGCGCGACCGGTGCGGCGGCGGGAACACGGTGTGGAGGGAGAGCGCGGGGCAGCGGCGTGCGGTCAACGGTCCGGCCGCTGCAACCGCTGGATCTGGAGGCGCAGCTCTCGTTCGCGGTTCAGGTGCCGCTGCTCACGGCGTATCTCCGACTCCTCGGCGGCCTGCTCGTCCCAGCGCGTCCGAATCGCCTGGATGTGGCGCAGGGTGACGTGAGACAACCACATGACGCCGATCGCGATCGCCATGAGCATGGTCACGTGACCGGCGAGGAACAGCACGAAACCGGCGAAGAAACACATCCAGTACGCGGCCTTGACCGTGATTTCTATCGCGTCAATGTGCTTTTCGAACAGCGTCATCCGTTACTCCGGTGGTGTTTGGTGGAGTAGTCGTTGCAGCGTGAGAGAAATGACCGAAATATCAGTTCCGTCCGCCCACGCGGCCTCGGCCCCATCGGCGAAAGCGCGATGCCGACCGGGTACGGGACTTGCCGACTTAGACGATCAATACCTACTCTGGTATGCGAATTTTTCTTCATCACGGGGTCACGAAAAGGGCGGGGGTGGCGTGGCCGAGCGGATGGTGCCCAGTCCTCGATACGAACGGCTGAAACAACTGCTCATCGAGGCCGAAGACAGGGCTCACGAGGTGCGGCAGGCATACCAGCGCGCCTCCTCGGCGATGCGGTCGGGACAGGTGTGGACGGGGCCGACGGCCACCACCTGGACCAACGAGCTGGAAGAGCGGCGCCGATCCCTCGGGCGGCTCGCCCAGCGCGTGGTGGACGCGGTCGAGGAGGAGCTGCGCCGCTCTCCCCCGCTGGTGACCGAGACCGAGGCGGACGCCATGCGCAGGGAGATGGCCGGACGCATGTGACCGTCACGACCATGAGCCGGACGTACGTGACCGTCACGACCACGAGGGGGAACGTTCCATGACACCGACCGCCGAGTTCTGCGGCATCGACCCCGACCAGATGGGGCAGCTCGCCACCTCCCTGCGCGGCGAGGCCGACCGGCTGACCACGTTCACCAGGGAGTTCGAGCAAAAACTCGGCCGGTACGGGATCAGCACCCCCGCGCTGCGGGAGATCGCCGACATCGCCGAATGGGCCGGGAAGCAGGTCTCCATGCTCCACGGCCGGATCGACCTGATCAAAACCCTGGGCAACGGCGCCCCCGAGCTGGGCGGCGCGGGTGGCACGGGTGGCGCAGCCTCGATGACGGCGGGCGGCCAAGGGCTCATCCGACTCCCCGACGAGCTGAAGGACTTCGAGCTCGCCCAAGGGCTGGCCAGGATGTACGGCGAGGACATCCTCGTGAACTTCCACGGCGAGTCGCAGGCCAAGCTCATCCACGAGCACATCGACGACGTCGCCAAACTCGCAGAAAGCCCCCAAGCCGCCGCCGCCTTCTTCGCCCTGCTCTCCCCCAAGGTCCGCGACAGCCTGCCCAATCTCATCGCGGTCACCGGCAGCAAGACCGCCAAGCAAGACCTCGCCGCCTTCAGCAAGGCCCTCGGCGCGGCCCTGCGGGCCCCCGCCCTTGTCCCTGCCTTCTCCAAGGTCAGAGAAGACCTGGTGAAACCGACCGACAGCAAGGCCGCCGCCTGGAACCGGCTCGCACTGCTCAGCGGCGCCAACGCCCCCTCCTCCGTCCGCAGCGCGGCGGCCCGCGCGCTCGTCCTGGACGAGTTCGCGAAGAAGCCCCGGCAGGACTGGCGTGCCGGCGGGCCCGCCGAGACGAAGGCGTACGGCCTTCCCGACGACCTGGTCGCCATGGGCTTGGAGGTGCTCGACGGAGACGGTGTCGCCGTACGGGACGCCTTCGCCAAGATGGGCGGGGCCGACGTCAAGCTCAGCCAGGTCGACAAGATGAAACTGTTCCTCGACCGCGCCAAGACCACGGGCACCGGAGACGAGGTGGCCGACGCCTTCGGCCGGGCGATGGAAGCGGGCACCGAGGCCAAGACAGAGAAAGCCGGTCAGCACAGCCCGGAGGCCGCCGCCTTCGCCTTGGACGCGATAACGGTCGCCGGTTCCTTCGGCAGCGACCTGCCCAGGGGCGCCTGGGACTCCATGAGCGTGATCGCGAAGTCCTACATCCACGAACTCGCCTCGGGCGCCCGCTTCGACAAGGCCGTCTACCGCGACTCCGGAATGGGAGTCCCGGAGAACTGGGCTCACCTTCCTCCCGTAACCCCAGGGTTCTACCTCAGTCCGGGCGACACCTTTCGCTTCCTGAAGACCTTCGTCGGAGACAAACGGCTCACCGACGACTTCGACGCGACGGCGGCCCAGTTCCGTCACGATGCGCTGACGGCAGCAGCTCGTCTGGATGCGAAAGCAGACCAGAAATATTTCGAACAAACCGCAAGAATGTTCGGCGACCTGGCCGGGTTGGAGTTCAAGGCGACTCTGGATGTGCGCGGAGAGCAGGACGCCCTCAACGATGTGATCGTTGACATCGTCAAAAACACCGCTTCTTTCGCGGTCGGCGGCATTTCCCCTGCAAGCAGAGGGGCAATAGCGTTGTGGGAGTTCTCCAAAACATACGTTATCAGCTACGGCCTTGATGAAGTGGTTGACAGGATCGAGACACAGGTAGAGCAAGCCACCGGAGCCCGAGAGGACTTTATTCTTCGCCTGAAATACGATACGGCTCGACTCCTTTACGATGCCGGCTATCCAGCCAGTGATCCCCCTGCTGAAATCATCAGCAAAAGCACTGGAAGCCTTAAGACATATGACGAATTTGTGGCCGAAGCGAAGCGAGAAGCCGGAGACGGCGAAAAATGGGATCAGGTTTTACAGGAAAAGCTGACGCCCTACGAACGCTGGATGGACAGCAACAAAAATTTCGACTATAAGGCCGAAAGTGCTGCGACCAACCAAGCCAACGAGCGCCCCAAGGGAGAGATAGGGGTATGGGAGTAAGCTAAAGTTAATTAGCGTGACAAGCAGGCGGTCACCGCACGCAACCGCCAAGTGGGAGCATCAGGGGTCACGAATACGCTTACCTTGATTTCCGAATCTTTCTTCGTTCCATAAATGAATCGCCCCTCCTCGACATCCGCCTGACTGAGGTCATACTCCAGCTCGTATCCAAGAACCCTTGAAAGCGTGCTCTCCATCAACCCTTGAGCCAAGTCAAGATGACTATCCACATCAGGGGTTGCGCGCTCGTAGTCGGCTGTAGCTCGCAACACTCGCTTGAACTTGCCCTTGGCGCAAGGAATGTCCTTGTCTGGGCGCTGCAAAATGCGCAGTTTACTAAGTGGGTTCTTGAAGATGCCGTCAGCCTCCAGGAGTCGCGCGTCCTTCTGTAGCTCTGCTGCCGCATCCTTCAGAGAAGGATCGGAGGCACACCCTGAGGCCGCCATCGTCAGCGTCAAACCGATGGCGAGTAACCGGGTGAAGCGCATTCAGGACCTCCGGGGAGAGTGGGCGCCGGGACGTACTAATCTTTACCCACTCAGCCCACCTTCGCCACACCCTTCCCATACTCGTTCGTCAACCATGGGGAGTTTCCAGGTCACACCGACCGCTGTCATCAACCAGGACAGAGGAATACCCTCACGGTCCAGAGCAGTGAGCCACGCGGTCGACTGCTCGCTCGTCGCCATGCCTTCACCTTTCGAATGCTTTCCGACGCTCGCGGCAGGAGACCAAAAGAGGACTATCTCATTCATCTCCGACCCGATTCACCTCCGACCGAGAAAGCATTTTACCAGTTTCTTGTCAACGCTTTCACGAAGAGGATTACTGTGCCTAGAATGCCTTATCGGTAGTCGACCGACTACCGGATCGGCAATCCAGGCTAGAGCGGATGATGACAGCCGTTGGTCTACCTGGATTGGAGTCAATCCGCCAGCTGACCATTAAGTCCATTTTTTTTCTAATTCGGGAGGAAATGCAATGGATGTGGCGCCATCTCTCGATCCTGGATCTCCCCGCGTGCAGTTCGGTGCCGAGATGCGCCGACTGCGGGAGGAAGCTCAGCTCTCGCAGTCCTCCGTGGCCTCCCGACTGGGGTGTACGCAGACCCAGGTCAGTAGACTGGAGAGTGCCAACCGCACACCTTCGAAGTCCGACGCCGAAAGGCTGGATCGACTCTTCAAAACGGCCGATGGCAACGCCTTCACCCGGCTCCGTCAGCGCATCCTGGCCCAACCTGGCGGCCCGGTCTGGTTCCAGAGCTGGGTCGAGGAGATCGAGCCCACTGCGCTCGTTCTGCGATCCTGGGACCCCCTCCTCATCCCAGGTCTTCTCCAGACGGAGTCTTATGCCCGGCATATCTTCAGCCAGGAGCCTCAGACAACCTCACAGGAGATTGAGGAACGAGTCAAAAATCGTATAGAGCGACAGAAAATTCTCGATCGAGACATTCCTTTCTCGCTCCTCATCCTTATCGACGTAGGTGTGCTACACCGCAAGGTCGGCGGAGCCAAGGTGATGCACGAACAGCTCGGCCATCTGCTGGAGCTCACCCAGAGGCCGACCATCTCTATCCAGATCGTCAGCCCGGAATGCCTTACCGGACTTATGGGCGCATTCATGATCGCTGAGCTTCCCCACGAGAAGCCAGATGCCGTCCACCTGGACTCGTCAGACGCAGGACATGTCACGACTGATCGTGATTCCGTGACGGCAATTTGGAAGCGCTATGAGAAGATCCGCCTCTGGGCCTATCCTGAGAGCGTGTCTCTCAAAATGATCGAGGAAGTGAGGCAGGAATGGACCTAAGTGACGCAGTGTGGCGGAAGTCATCGCGCTCTGGCGGAAATGGCGGCCAGTGTGTTGAGGTGGCCGCCAACCTGCCCGGAGTGATCGCGCTCCGCGACAGCAAGAACCCCGACGGCCCCAAACTGCTCTTCACCCCCACCGCGTGGGACACCTTCGTCCGCCGTATCAAGACCGGTGACTTCGACCACTAGCTCCGCCACAGTCAAGGACCATCGGCACGCACCCCTCAAGAAGATCGAGGAAGTGAAGCGGGAATGGACCTAAGTAACGCAGTATGGCGAAAATCATCGCGCTCCTCAGACAACGGCGGCCAGTGTGTTGAGGTGGCTAACAACTTGTCCGGAGTGGTCGCCGTTCGCGACAGCAAGAACCCCGACAGCCCCAAGCTGCTCTTCACCCCCACCCAGTGGAAAAGGTTCGTCGGCGGCGTCAAGACCGGCGAGTTCGACTCTCTGACCTGAGCTTTCACCCCTTCGACGCGATGCTCATCCGCCCTGGTCAGAGCCCGGCAGCGCGCCCGCGTTGCCGGGCCTTACGTCGTGCTTGCCGAACCCTCAGCACCGGACTTCGAAAACCCAGCCTCACCCGGAAAAGAGTTGAGCCGAAGAGACGGAAGCGAGCACGATGAACCTCATGGACCTCGTCGCCTCCCTGCCCGCCTTCGTCGTCGCCGTCGTGCTGATCTCGGCGTCGCCTGGTCCCGCGATGGCGTTGATCCTGCGGCGGGCCGCGCTGCACGGTTTCCGGGGAGCGGTGCCGACGGTGCTGGGCCTGGAGGCCGGTCTGTACGCCTGGGCGCTGTTCGCCGCGGCCGGTCTCGCCGCCCTGGTGGCCGCTTCCGAGGTGGCCTTCGTCGTTCTCCGTGTGATCGGCGCGGGTTTCCTGCTCTACCTCGGACTGAAGGCGTGGCGCACCGCGTGGCGGATCGGGAAGGCCGGACCGGTGCGGGAGACAACAGAAGACGCGTCGCCCAGCCTGAGGCAGAGCTGGTGGAGGGCCTTCGGTGAGGGCGCTCTCGTGATGCTCGCCAACCCGAAGGCCGCGGCCTTCATGATCGCTTTCTATCCCCAGTTCGTACCGGCCGACCAGCCGCTGTTCTCCACCACCGCGCTCCTCGCGCTCCTGCAGGTCGCCGTCGAGATCGTGCTGTACCTCGCCTTGGCCGCGGTGGTGGGACGCGCGGGCGCGTGGTTCCGCAGGCCCGTGATCCGTCGCCGCCTGGAGGCCGTCAGCGGCACCGTTCTCATCGCCCTTGGCCTGCGCATGGCCGCCGCGACCCGCTGACGCCGCGCGGGCGAACGGGCTCACGCCTCCCGCTCACACCTCCTTGGAGCCGCTTGCATCTCCCCCGGGGGGAGGCGCGAGGGTGGGGGCATGAACGGCGACACGCTCTACTCGATCGGTGATCTGGCCCGGCGGACCGGGCTCACGGTCAAGACCGTTCGGTTCTACTCCGACCGCGGGATCGTGCCGCCGACCGGTCGCAGCCCGGCCGGTCACCGCCTCTACAGCATCGACGCCGTCGCACGCCTGGACCTCGTACGGACACTGCGCGACCTGGGAGTGGACCTTTCCACGATCCGCAGGCTCGTGGAAAGGGAGATCTCGCTTCCCGAGGTGGCCGCGGCGCACGCCGAGGCGCTCGCGGTGCAGATCCGGACGCTGCGCCTGCGGCGCGCGGTGCTGACGGCGGTGACCAGGCGCGGGTCCACCCATGAGGAGATGGATCTCATGCACAAGCTGGCCAAGCTCTCCGAGGACGAACGCCGACGCCTGATCGGCGACTTCCTCGACACCGCCTTCGGCGGCCTGGACGCCAACCCCGAATTCGCGGGGATCAGGCGCTCGATGACCCCCGAACTGCCCGACGACCCCGCACCCGAGCAGGTCGAGGCCTGGGTGGAGCTGGCCGAGCTGTCCCAGGACCCGGAGTTTCGCGGCGTCATGCGACGCCTGGCCGAACAGCACGCGGCCGAGCGCGCCCGGGGCGACGCCACCGGCCCGCCGCGCCGCGATCCCGTCGCGATGGTCCGTGACCAGGCGAGCCCCAGCCTGGCGGCCGGCATCGCTCCGGACTCGTCCCGGAGTGACCCGGTCGTCGCGGCTGTCACGGCCCGATACGCGAACATCGTCGGCCGCCCCGACGACGCCGACCTCCGGCGCCGATTGCTGGTCCGACTGGAGAGCGCGAACGACCCCCGCAGGGACACGTACCTCCGACTGCTCGCGGTGATCAACGGCTGGCCGGCCCCGGAGAGCCTGACGCCGGCGCTCGACTGGTTCGTCCAGGCCCTGCGCACCCGGACATCGGCGTAGCGAGCCGTTCGAGGTGCGATCCTCACCGCCCCCGAAGGCCCGGACAGAGGAGGCGAGGACGGTTTCGCTCTGCGCGAAGGCGGCGGGACTCGAACGCACCGCCTACCTATGGTGAGGTATGGCCTCCTCTGTCCCGCCGCTGCGTCCGGCGATCGATCGGACCGCCCCCAAGCCGTCTCCGGTTCGCGAGCCCCTGTGGCGGCACGTGCTCGGTGACTGTCTCAGAGATCTTCGTCACGAGCGGGGCGAGAAGCTGAGCGAGACGGCGCGTCGCGCCGGCGTCTCGCCGCAGTATCTCTCGGAGATGGAACGAGGCCGCAAGGAGCCGTCGAGCGAGATGATCGCCGCGGTCGCGGGCGCGCTGGATGTCACCCTGGTCGATCTGACCCTCGCCGTCGCCGAGAGCCTGCGGTCCGCTCAGAACAGCACGTCGAGAGGCGCTACCTGCTCGGCGGCGTACGCCCTGGCCGCTTGACGCGCTCCCCGGCCTGAAGGGCCGGGGATTCAGTCCGTGCCGCATCACGCGGCACCTCTGTGGCTACCTGCTTCACCGGCGTCGGCCACCGCGAACGGTGGTCTTACGTCACCTCCACAGGCGTTTAACGTCTCCGCCTCCCGCCGCCTCCCAGCGGCGGGTTTCCGTCCAGCGGCGACGGACCGTCGGCCCTCGGCCAGGATGTTGCGTGCGGCGTTGACGTCACGGTCATGGACCGCCCCGCACGGGCAGGCCCATTCCCGGACGCCCAGCGGCAGGGTAGTGGCCACGGTCTCGCACTGTGAGCACCGCTTGGAAGAGGGGAACCACCTATCGACCTTGGCGAAGGTCCGCCCGTACCGCTTCGCCTTGTACTCCAGCATGGCCACGAACTGCGACCAGCCCGCATCATGGACGCTCTTGGCCAGCCGGGTGCGCGCCAGTCCCTTGACCGACAGGTCCTCCACGTAGATCGCTTGGTTGTCGCGGATCAATTGGGTGGAGAGCTTGTGGGCGAAGTCCCGGCGCGCATCAGCCACCCGGACATGCGCACGGGCGACCTTGACAACGGCCTTGGCACGGTTGTTCGACCCCTTCGCCGTACGACCGAGGGCCTTTTGCGCCTTACGGAGCCTCTTGGCCGCCCGACGTAGGAGACGCGGGTTGTCGATCTTCCGGCCGTCCGACAGCACCGCGAAATGCGTGAGACCCAGATCCACGCCGACCTCGGAGGTGACCTTGGGCAGCGGCTCATCACCGGTCTCAACCATGAAGGAGGCGAAGTACCTGCCCGCCGCGTCCTTGATCACCGTCACCGACGACGGCTCGGCGGGCAGCGGGCGCGACCAGCGCACCACCACCTCACCGATCTTCGGCAGGCGCAACCTCCCGCCCGCCGTGACGGCGAACCGGGCGTTGCGGGTGAACCGGATCGCCTGACGGGCATCCTTACGCGACCGGAACCGGGGCGGGCCGACCTTCGGCCCCTGGCGCTTACCGGTGATCGAGGCGAAGAAGTTGCGGTAGGCGGCGTTCAGGTCGGCCAAAGCCTGCTGCAACACCACCGCCGACACCTCACCCAGCCACACCCGCTCCGCCGTCGCCTTCGCGACACTCAGACGCCGGGACAACTCCGTATCCGAGACGTACGGCAAACCGTTCTCACGGGCTTCCTGCCGCAGGCGCAGCCCGTCGTTGAACACCACCCGCGCACACCCGAACGCCAGCGCCTGACACTGAACGGCGTCCGGATAGAGCCGATACCGGTAACGAAGCTGCACGATGGCGATGGTCGCATGACGAAACGCCTGAGCGCTCGACAACTCCGCGAGAACCTGGGGCACCGGATCGATGTCACCCCCTTCGCCGACGAACCCACGCACGGGGAGCCCCGCGCCGCCCGGGTGTCCTGCACCTGGTGGGCCGAGCGGCAGGACTAGGAAGGTCAGGGCACGCTCGCGCCCTAAAGGGCACTCCCGCGCGGGCCTTCCCCTCCCGGCCTGAAGGCCGGAGCACTGGCCCTCATTTCGGTAGCGTGGCCTGCCGGGATCATCCACGAGCCTACGAACGCTCCTCGATGATCTCGTCGAGGAGTCCGTACTCCAGGGCCGCTCTCGCGGTGAACACGCGATCGTGATCGGTGTCGGCGCGCAGGGTCTCGACAGTCTGACCCGTGTGCCGTGACAGTATGCGCTCGATGTCCGCCCGGACACGTACGACCTCGTCGGCCTGCAGGATGAGGTCGGGGATCGTTCCGCGCCCCTGAGCAGCCGGTTGGTGCAGGACCACTCGTGCGTGCGGGAGAGCGGCGCGTTTCCCCTCGGCGCCCGCGGCGAGAAGGACGGCCCCCACCGCGATGGCCTGTCCGACGCAGGTTGTCTCAACCCGCGGACGGATATAGCGCATGGTGTCGTATATCGCGAGCATCGCGCTCGGATCCCCGCCCTCACAGTTGATATAGAACTGTATGACGCCATCGGGATTGTCCGACTCCAGGAAAATAAGCTGTGCGACGAGCGCGTTCGCGACGCCCGCGTCGATCGCGGTTCCCAGATAGACGATTCGCTCGGTGAGAAGATGCGAGTAGACATCCATGATCCGCTCGCCACGAGGATTCCGGGCGATGACATTGGGGATCGTGTAAGTGGTCACTGGCCTGCTCCTTCGGTGACGCCGAATCCGAGCCGCGGGCGGTCGGGGGGCGCGATCTCGTTGAAGCTCTGGACGATCGCGTCGATGAAGCCGTAGTCCAGTGCCTCCTGTGCCGTGTACCAGCGATCGTGCAGGGAATCCTCGAATATGCGCTCCACGGGCTGCCCTGTGTCCTCGGCGATGAGAGCGAGCACCGTGTCGCGAGTATGCCGGAGGTCGTCGGCCTGCAACTCGATGTCGACCGCGGTGCCGCCGATCCCGGCCGAGCCCTGGTGCATCAGGACACGCGCGTGCGGCAGGGCGCGGCGCTTGCCCCGGGCCCCCGATGACAACAGGAACTGCCCGGCGCTGTAGGCGATGCCCAGCACGAGGGTCGACACGTCACAGGGAATGAGCCGAATGACGTCGCGGATCGCGAGCATCGACGGAACCGAGCCGCCCGGAGAATGAATCCACAATGCGATATCGGTCGACGCGTCCTGCGTGGCAAGTGCTATCAATTGCGTGGCGAGCAACGTCCCGTTGTCATCGTTGAGAGGACCGTCGAGAACGAGAACACGCCGTTCGTAAAGCTGATTTCTCACCCGCGCGTTGAACAGTGGAAGTTTCGATTCTTCAGCCATGCGTCCATGATGTGGGGCAGTCCGGATCGGCGTCGACGCGATCTGCCTGGGGCAGATCTGCTCTGAGCAGAGGAAACCCGATTTCCGGCCCGGTTCACAGCACCTTCGCGGTGCCTTCCCGGTGGCGCGTCACGCAACCTTGGTGGGATAACTGGTCCATGGGCGGATCGGGGAGCCGGCCGCGAAGCTGACCTTGGGCTGAGCGGGCAACGGCCACGGTGCCGGCGCGGAAGACGCCACGTGGCTGTGTCCATCGGAGTCCGGGAGCGGCGACGCCGCTCGGTCCAGTAGTCGGTCAGGACCGGGTCCTCGGGGGACGCCCGCCCTGCGACCATCCGGTGCCCGGACTACCGGGGGAAGCTCACGGTGCTTCTGGCCACCCGCCGACCTGTTCCCTTCTCAGGTGCTCCTCGGTCGCGGCGCGGATGGCGCGGACGCACGCGGCGACCGCGGGGTGCTCGGCGGCTCCTCGGCGGTAGGCGATCCGGGTCCTGCGCCGTGCCCGTAGCGGCAAGAGGCGCACGCCGTCGGGAAGGCGACCGGCGCCGAGTTGCGGCACCAGGGCGACACCCTGGCCTGCGGCGACCAAGATCAGCACCGCGGCGAAATCATCTACTTGGTGGCGCACCTTCGGCGCGAATCCCGCCGCCTGGCAGGCGCGTACCGCCACGGTATGGCAGAGGGTGCCGGGCGAACCCACGATCCAGTCCGCCTCACGGAAGCCGTCGACCGGATCTGCGGCTGCCACGGCGCCCTCCGTATCGGCTGAATACACGCCCGCCACCGCCCCGACCGAACATGCGGATGTCCCGGCGCCGGCCGGATCCGTGAGTGCCGTGCTGTCCGCTGCGCCGGGAAGCGCGGGGAAGACCGTCTCATCCGGCCGCGACGTCGTATCGAGCGCCGCGCCACAGGGAACCGCGAGGAAGACCGTCTCGTCCAGCAGGGGTGTCGAGTCGAGCGTCGGGTCGGGTTCGACGGGTGCCAGGTCGTAGTCGTGCAGCAGTGCCACGTCGAGGTGTCGTTCCCGCAGCGCGTCGGGGGCGGCGGCCGGATCCAGTTCGGTGACCATCAGGGCGAGCCCCGGATGGTCGCGGCCCAGTGCGACGAGGGCCGCCGGCAGCAGGGTGTGCACGGCGGTGGGGAAGGCCCCGATGTGCACGGTCCCGCTCAGGCCGGACCGGGCGGCGGCGAGGGTCGCCGAGGCCGCCTCCAGTTCGGCGAGCACGGTCTCGGTGTGCTCGACCAGCGCGACGCCCGCCGGTGTGAGGGTGACCCCGCGACCGGTCCGTTCCAGCAGTGCCACCCCCGCCTCCCGTTGCAGCGCCGCGAGCTGCTGGGAGACGGCCGACGGCGTGTAGGTGTGGACCTGGGCCACCGCGGCGATGGTGCCGAGTCTGGCCAGGTCGCGGAGCAGCCGCAGTCTGCGAACATCAAGCATAAGATCAGCTTACGTATGTCTTTATGAATCGGAACTGGTTCTTCATATTTGATCGCGCGACGATGGCCCCATGACGCTCAACGGTCTCTACGTCCCATTGATCACTCCGTTCGAGACCTCCGGCGAGGTGGCCCTCGGCGCACTGGAACTGCTCGCGCGGCGGCTGCTCGACGACGGCGCGACGGGCTTGGTCGCGCTCGGCACCACGGGGGAATCCGGCGCGCTCACGGAAGCGGAGAAGCGCGCCGTGGTCGAGGTGTCGGCCCGGGTCTGCCGGGAGCGGTCGGCGCCGCTCGTGGTGGGCGCCGCCACGGCCGAGGCGTTGCGGCGGCTGGGCGACCACCCGGAGGTCGTCGCCGCGCTCACGGTGGTGCCCCCGTTCGTACGCCCCGGTGAGGAGGGCGTTCTCGCGCATTTCGCGCACCTCGCCAAGCTGAGCCCGGTGCCGCTCATCGTCTACGACGTTCCACGTCGCACGGGCCAGCACCTGTCGGCCGGGACCTTGCGGAGGCTCGCCGCGATCCCCGGCGTCGCCGGGTTGAAGTCCTCCCCCGGTGCGATCACCGACGACAGCATCGAACTGCTGGCTGACCCGCCTCCCGGGTTCGCGATCCTCGGCGGCGACGATCCGCACATCTCGCCGCTGCTGGCACTCGGCGCGCACGGCGGCATTCTGGCCTCGGCACTGGTCGCCACCGCCGACTTCGCGCGGCTCGTCACCGCGTGGCGGGCCGGTGACGTGTCCGAGGCGCGCGCCCTCGGACACCGTCTGGCGCCGCTCTCGCTCCGGCTGTTCGCGGAGCCGAACCCCACGGTGATCAAAGCCGTGCTGCACGCGCGGGGCGACATCCCCACCCCCGCCGTACGGCTGCCGCTGCTGACCGCTTCCCCGGACACGGTGGCGGCGGCGCTGGAGTCCTGGCAGCCGCTCCGTCCGTGAATCGGAACCGGCGCCGTCAGGAAAGCCGTCGTTCGCGCGTTTCTCGCGGTGGTTACGCCTTGGGCGCCTGCGAGATGCGCACCATGTTGCCCGAGGGGTCCCGGAAGGCGCAGTCGCGCGGGCCCCAGGGCTGGTCGATGGGCTCCTGCAGCACCTCGGCGCCGAAGTCGCGCACCCTCTCGAAGGTCGCGTCGACATCGTCGGTGCGGAACACGGTCATGGGCAGGACCCCCTTGGTCAGCAGCTCCTGCAGGGCGTCGCCGTCGGCCTGGGACCGGCCGGCGTGCGGCTCGGAGAGCACGATCTCAAGGTCCGGCTGGGAGGCGCTGCCGAGGGTGACCCAGCGGAACCCGCCCGAGGCGACGTCGTTGCGCACCTCAAGACCGAGCGCGTCGCGGTAGAAGGCGAGCGATCCGTCCAGGTCGTTGACGGTGACGTGGCAGTACTGGAGAGAAATGGTCATGTGGCCAACGCTAGATGACCGTGGCGCGGACCACTTCTCCGATCCTGACCTGTTGGTTCCTCGTCGGCCGGGTCTGCACCTTGGCCACGCAGGCGGGCATCGCCCGCACCGCACGGTGCTCCTGGGCCCGGTACGCGCTCGGCGTCATCTTCACGAGCTCGGTGAACCGCGAGCTGAACGAGCCAAGGGAGGTACAGCCGACCGCCATGCACGCGTCGGTCACACTCATGCCCCCGCGCAGCAGCGCCATCGCCCGCTCGACCCGCCGGGTCATGAGGTAGCTGTACGGCGTCTCACCGTAGGCCGCCCGAAACGCCCGAGAGAAGTGCCCCGGCGACATCAGCGCGTGGCGGGCCATTGTCGGGACGTCAAGCGGACGTGCGTACTCCCGGTCGATCAGATCCCGCGCCCGGCGCAGGTGCGCGAGGTTGGCAAGGTGCGACTGGTCCATGGAACGAGAGTATCCGAGGTAGAAAATTACTAGACCAGTCTGTAGAGTTCACTCATGCGGATTCATCATCTGAACTGCGGGACCATGCGTCCCATCGGCGGACGCCTGGTCAGCGGGACCGGCAGCCTGCTCACCTACGCGCGGAACGTGTGCCACTGCCTGCTGATCGAGACCGACGACGGGCTCGTCCTGGTCGATACCGGGCTGGGCATGGGCGACGTACGGGACCCCGGGAGACTGAACACGGTGTTTCGGCGGCTGGTACGGCCCGTGCTGTCCGCCGAGGAGACAGCCGTGCACCAGGTCGTCCGGCTCGGCTACGAGCCCGGCGACGTCCGGCACATCGTGCTCACCCACCTGGATTTCGATCACGCGGGAGGGCTTGGCGACTTCCCCAACGCCAAGGTCCACCTGTACGCGACGGAGTTGGAGGCCGCGCGGCGTCCGCTCACCACCCTGGAACGGTCTCGCTACCACACCTCGCACTGGGCACACGGCCCCGACTGGGTGACGCACGCCGCCGGCGGCGACGACTGGTTCGGCTTCTCAGCGGTACGTGACCTGCCGGGGCTGCCACCCTCGATCCTGCTCGTGCCGCTGGCCGGGCACACGCGCGGGCACGCCGGTGTCGCCGTCGACACCGGCCACAGTGACCACGGCACGGCGCGGTGGCTGCTGCACGCCGGCGACGCCTACTTCAATCACGCCCAGATGGCTTCCACCCCCTCCTGCCCGCCGGCCACCGACTTGTTCCAGACCTTGATGCAGGACGATCGCGCCACACGCCTCGACAACCTTCACCGGCTCAACGAACTCGCGCGTACCGGTGCGGTGGACATCTTCTGCGCACACGACAAGACCGAACTCGACCGTGCCCGGTCCGCGGTGTTCCCCGAGCCGTCGAGCAGCCCCGCAGGCGGCGCCTCGCCCGCTCCATCGGATCGCGGCGACCTCACTCCCGCACCGGCCACGGAGTAGACCATGGCACCGCGAGGCCAGACCAGGCGGCAAATTCTCGACACCGCCCAAACCCTGTTCCAGCGACAGGGCTACCACGCCACCGGCGTCAACCAGATCCTCGCTGAGGCAGAGGCCCCTAAGGGAACGCTGTACTTCCACTTCCCCGGAGGAAAGGAGCAACTCGCCGCCGAAACGGTCACCCGGGCCGCGCAGGAGTGGGGCCGGGCCATCGACGACGCCCTCCGCCAGGCCGATGATCCCGCCACGGCCATCTCCGAGATCACCAACCTGCTCAGCGGCTTCCTGCAACGGTCGGACTTCCGCGACGGCTGCCCGCTCGCCACCGTTGCCCTGGAGGTCGCGGCCGACAGCGACCAGGTCCAGGCCGCCTGCGCCCACGGCTACCAACACTGGATCACCCTCATTGCGACTCACCTCCGCGAACGAGAGATCCCCGACGACACGGCGGAAGAACTGGCGGCGTTCATCCTCTCCTCCATCGAAGGGGCCCTCCTGCTCTCCCGAGTACGACGTGACACCACCCCCCTCCGGCAAGCCGCTGTCCGGCTCACCGCCATCGTCGCCCAGGAGATTCCCCGGCAGGACGCCTGATCTCGCCACATCGAGAGATCAGGTGTCCGACGATCAGGCGGCCGTCTCGACAGGCGGACTCGTCAGGCCCAGGGGTCGAAGGGGATGCCACTCGGCTTGGCGCGCGAGAGGAGGTCCCCGAACCTGCCATCATTGATCTTGATCGTCGCGGCCCCGAAGTCCGCGCTCATCAGCCTGTCGCGCAGCGAGGTGCTGGGCCAGCCGTTCCAGTCCACGAGCGGGGGGTAGCGCCAGTTGTGGTAGTGGTTCTCCGGCGGCTCGTCATTGCCGTTGGCGAGCCGGAAGAAGTGCGTGGACAACCCGTCCTTGTGGTAGACGACCTTGGGATGCGACCCGTCGAAGCGCACCTGCGAGCGCGGGTAGGTCACGACGCTGCTGTGTTGCGTGGTCGAGAGATACTCCACCTGGTTGGATGCCTGGTTGACCCAGGAGATGACGTGTTCCCAGTCGTGTCGGTGGCCGCCGAGGCTGATGCCGGGCAGCGCCTGGTCCTTCTCGAAGTAGCTGGCGTACACGATGGCGCACCATCCGCTGTTGCACTTGGAACGGGCGTAGGTCTGCGAGTTGTCCAGGTCCGACTGGTCACGGCAGTTGCCGTTCACCGCGCCGGTCGGGTTCAGCCCCGCAGCGAGGGTTCCGTCCGGTCCGATGGCGGGGGTGGCGTAGCAGCCGTCGCCGTCGTAGTCGTAGGCCGGCGAGAACGAGGACTCGTACCCTCCAGCCGACTGAGGCAGATTGCCGGGCGGAGCGGCATGGGCCGCCGACGCGGGGATCACGACCCCCAGCACGGCGACGCCGAACACGATCCCGAGCCGCGAACGCCTGCGCGTGAAGAACGTGGGGGAGGATGTGCTCCTCTCTGAGGTGGTCGCTGACTTCGATGCCCTCGCGGTGGACGTGAATGACGACAGCTTTCGCATGCTTCCGCCTTCTCGAAGAACTGACTTCATGACCTGACGGCGCTTCGGCGTGCCGGGGCGTCGGCGGTGTGCTCCGCGCCGATATGAGCACGCCTCGCACTTTCACGGCACCACGGAACCGACGCTTGATCAAGGTCTACGGACCAAATGGCGCCAATACGTATCGGCGAGGTCCGAAAGGTGAACCACAGGCGGCGACCGGTAGGCAGACCTGTCACGGAGAGGGGAAAAGGATCAGCAAAGTCATCTCCAAGGCGTCTACAAGTTCGTCTTGGGAGCATCCCTGCATCAGGTTCGCTATCCGAAAGGGGTCATCGAGAGATGAACGACTTCGCAATCACCGCTCGTGAGCTCGACGAGAACGAGCTCGCCGGCGTCACCGGCGGTCACCGTCCGGACTACGACTGGATGAACTACGACTGGCGCGACGCGGTCATCTGCGCCCTGCCGTAACCATGGGACGGGGGCCGCTCTCACGGGTCGGCCCCCACCTCAGGTCGTACGACAGGCTGTACACATCACCGAAGGCATGGGTGTCGTCACCCGGTCGACCACCCCAGAGCTCGGCTCCCCCGCCCGCACACAGATCCGTCCCGATCTCGCCGCGCCTTACCGGAGAAACACATCCGGCTGTGAACAGTGCCCGTGTCACGACCCGCCGCGGCGGGTCGCTTTCGCCATAGAGAAAGGCGTAGAGAAAAGACTGCAACCTTTCGCCCGATGAGTCGCGTTGGGAACGGGCGAGAGGAGATCACAGTGGATCGTTATGACGGCTTCCGCGAGTTCGTGCTCGCCCGCCAGCAGACGCTGATGCGAACCGCGTACCTGCTGACGGGAGACGCCCATCTCGCCGAAGACCTGCTGCAGAGCGTCCTGATCAAGATCGTGGGGCACTGGCCCAAGCTGTCCAGGAGCGGCAATCCCGAGGCGTATACGCGCAAGGCGCTGGTCAACCAGTACATCTCCTGGCGGCGTCGGCCACATCTTGAGTTACCGAGCGCCGATCCACCCGAACGCGGTGCCTTTTACGACGGGGCCGCGCTCGACCGGATCGTGCTCCGGCAGGCGCTGGCCAAGTTGACGCCCAAGCAGCGTGCCGTGATCGTGCTGCGCTTCTGGGAGGACCTCACCGAGGCGCAGACGGCCGAGGTGCTCGGCTGCTCGATCGGCACCGTCAAGAGCCAGGCCCATCACGCGCTGACCCGCCTGCGCACGGTCGCGCCCGAACTCGCGCACCTGCTGTCCGATTCCGAGCTCACGGAGGTGGCCCGATGACAAGCTTGCGTAAGACGCTGGGCGACATCGCCGACGAGGCTCCACCGGTGAGTCTGGCCGACCTGGCCGACCGGGCCGTCACGGGTCACCGGCGCAGGCGGCGCACCATCCTGACGCTGGCCGCTGTCGCAACGGTCATGGCGCTGGGCGTGGGAACCGCGGGCATGACGCTGGTGGGGTCGCGTGGCGACTACGGCGACTACGGCGACTACACGGTCACGCCGCAGCGCGCGGACACACTGCCCGAGCTGCCCGACGGCAAGGTGGAACCACTCGGCTACGCGTACCAAACCCCCTGCAAGGTCGACAAGAAGACGCGGCACGTCGACTGCGGCGTCATCGAGTGGCGGGTGGTCACCCGCACCGGCACGACCTACCGAGTGCCGCAGGCACTCACCGAAACCGTCAAGGCGTTTCGCGTCCCCATCTCGATCAGCCGGGACGGACGCATGCTCGCCTACTACAGCCGTCAGGCCCAGGCGCATGTGGTCCGCGACCTGGTGAGCGGCTCCACGGTGACCTCCTCTGTCACGGTGAAGGAGGAGCAGCTCGGCGTGGGCACCATGCTCGTGGTCTCCGACGACGGCCGCTACGTGGTCTTCGACCCGCGTGAGGGGAGCAAGCAACCCGGGCTGCTGATCGACATGCACACCGGCAAAACGGTGTCGATACCCGGCGAGTACGAGACGATCGGCATCAAAGACGGCGTTGCCCAACTGGTCCGTTACCGCAAGACCGACCTGTGGCTGATGCCCGTCACCGGTGGAGGCGCACCGGTGCGCTTCGACGGCGTGTTCATCATGTTCAGCGAGCTCTCCCCGGACGGCCGGACGGTGGCCGCCTTCGAGTTCGGGAAGCAACGCATGGAGAGCCACTCGCTCACCCTGCTCGATGCCAAGACCGGGCGGACCATACGGAAGGTGGTCATCCGCGGCCTGCCGAAGGCCGGCGGCATCCTCGACACCTCCCTCTGGCGGAACAGGGCCGAGGTCACGCTTTTTTACCTGCACAACGGAGGGTCGCGCAGCAGCTATGCGATCGACATCAATACCGGCCGGGCCCGACAAACAGCTCGTTACCCGAATGTGTCTCCGTACATGCTCTTTCCTGGAGTCGTGAGCAGCAAATAGAGCTCGTGCGAAAAATCCCTGGATGAGGATATCGATGGTGGGGTGACTTGTCGTGGAGCACGGGGCCGTCGATGACAAGGAAGCGCGCCACCTATCCGATAGCGCGCGAGAATTCCTTGCCCCGCCGCTCCCGGCGGGGCAAGGAGGGCAGTCGAATACTTCCGACGAGAGATCGTTAATTCACCGGCCTATCGGCTGCCAGCCCTGAGCGAGGTTCCGGTTCGTCGAACTCATCGCACGCAAGACGACTCAGCGATGCGAGCCAGGTCCAGGACGGTGTAGCGCTCACGATTGCCTACCCAGAACAAGGTCGACCCCTCGGGCGAGGTCGCCCCCACTTTGATCTCATGCCATGGCATCCCACGTTTTTGCAGAGCAGATGAACCAATCACAGCGGTCCGCTTCGTGCAGCGATCATAGAGCTGGATAAGAGGTCCGAGTTGGGCCGCACCCCAAGTGATCTCACGGGAATCATCACCGCGAATTGTCGGGAGGCCGAGAAGAAAGATCGTCTCACGGAACGGCGCCATCCTGAGGTTAGCGTCTCCCGGCAGCTCCGTCCGCTCGGCGCCGTCCAATCGCATGATGACAACCTTACGCATTTCATAGGGCACGCTCTCGGCTTGACCGACGCACCAGACGGGCCCGCAAGTCAATTCACGAAGATCCCTCCCAGCGGTGACACGTCTTTCCTCGCCGGTGGCGAGATTGATCACAGTACGTTCGCTCACATCCCAAGCCCACGGCCAGTTGGTGACCCTGAGTTTTCTGTCAGGCCGAACCGGCTCCGGACGGCCTCCGGACATCGAGGCCTTCCAGACGTCACCCTCGTAGCCCCACCACGCCGCGGTGTCTTCCGTTATCTGGAAACCGAAGATTTGTTGATCTTTGTTTATTGGCAGGCGTGTCACCATGCGCATGGAACCACCGACTAAGGGCATGGCCCACAGCTCGACATGACGCTGGCCGCCATAGGTCGCCCCCGGCGCATAGCCGCTGACAAGCCACGCTACCTGTGTAGCACTCAAAGCCGTGTGCTCGATTTCAAAGCACCCTCCACACTCCGCCCACCTTGGCGCTGTGGACAGCTGGCGATGACGGCCGCTCCGAGTGTTGACGTTGAAGAACGTAGGGCGCTTCGCCCAATCCCTCATGAGCATTTCATGCTTGCCGAGCATCGCCACCGGCAGCAGGGTGCCCCCGCCCTTCAGCTTTCTTGGAGCGGAACCCACAGCATCCGGCCAGATATCCTTGACAGGATCCAGAACCGGCAACGCCGGGAGATGTTCAGGCCGCGCGGGCGACTCTGGAGCCGAACAAGCCGTCACCGCGACCTGAAGGGCAAGTGCCAGGGCCGCACTCAACCATGTAAGTCTATATAGGATTCGCACACGTCATCAGACGTGTGTGAGAAAAGATCGGTTCCGAAAACATATTGCGCCTTTCCCCTCTGGCTCGGTGCTCCACATCTCAGGCGTTCGGCGACACCAGCGGAGCCCGGGATGTGCAGAAAACGATGCAGCTTGGTCTCGTCGGCCTGATCGGGCACAGCGGCCTCAGTCGACAAGTGCGCCGGCGGACAGATTGACGATCGCTCCGGTCATGGCTCCACTTCGCTCTGAGGCGAGGAATGCGGCCGTCTCCGCCACATCGGAGAGCGTGGGCAGCTTTTTCAGAAGCGTTCCCTGCACCATTCCCCCACCTTCGAGCATTTCCTGGACCGACTGTCCGGCCGCCGCCGCGGTTTGCTCGAAGAGGTCCTTGGTATAGGAACCCGCCGCCGGCGCGTCGGCGACAGCGTGGGGACGGATGCCGATCACCCGGATGTTGCCGGGTGCCAGCTCCGCGGCCAGGACCCGCGAGAACGCCTCCTTGCCGGCCGCGCTCACGCTGTGCCCCAAGATGCCGCCTACCGCCATTTTGGAACCCGGCTCGGACAAGGTCAGGATGACGCCGGGACGCTCGCGGCCCATGTGCCGTGCCACAGCCTTGCTCGTGATGAACAGCGTCCGCAGGAAACCGTCGATCGGCCGCATGAACTCCTCCAGCGAGAGGTCCGCCAGCGAAGTCCCCTGGTCGTGCATGACACTCACGGCGTTGAGGGCGATGTCGATGCCGCCGGCCGTCTCCGCGATCGCGTCGGTGTGCTTTTCGACCGCCTGTTGATCGAGAACGTCGACTTGCGCGGTCTCGACTTTTCCGCCCGTGACGGCGATGTCACGCGCCACGGCGTCGAGCTTCGCCCGCGTCCGCCCGGCGATGAAGACCCTCGCACCTTCCCTGGCGAATACCCGGGCGACCGCGCCGCCGATCGCGCCCCCGCCTCCATAGATCACAGCATTCTTATCTCTGAGCAGCGATCCACTCATACGCGTCCTCCAAAGGTGATCGGTTCTTCCGAATGGTCACGCGGCCTCGATGGTCACACCGTCACCGCCGCGAGTTCTGCCGCGTCCGCGATTACCAGGAGCTTCGGGAAGCAAATGCCCCAGACGACCGGGTTGGTCAGTCGCGTTTCTGACGCTGGATCTGTTCCGCGATGCGCTTGATGCGGTTCAGTCGCGTATCCCACGTCTTGCCGACCTCGTTCAACTGCCGGACGGCGCGGGCGAGCTGCGCCTCGTCGACTTCGTAGCGCCGCTCGCGGCCCATCGGTGTCGCGTGCACGAGTCCCGCGCGATCGAGGACGGCCAGGTGCTTGGTGACCGCCTGGCGTGAGATCGGGAGACGATCGCTCAGGCTGGTCGGCGTACCGACTCCTTCCGCGAGCAGCAGGTCGATCAGGCGGCGCCTGGTCGGGTCGCCGATCGCCGACCAGAGTTCGTCGTCGACGGCGACGGTCATCGCGCCACCACGGAAGGGGCGTAGCCCTGCAGCCTGGGCAGGAACAAGTCCCAGCCGCGCTCGTGGTCGTGGAAGGCCTCCTCAAGCACGGCGGCCTCCCAGCCCTTCTCCCGCCAACCGCTCTCGGTCACGCGCAGAATCGTGCCGTCGCCGGAGGGTTCGAGCTCGAAGGTGACCAGGAGAGAGTTGCCCGCATCCGGCAGCTCACCACCGGGAGCGACCCAGTGGAACGCGAACGTGCGGGGCGGATCCACGGTGACCACCGTGATCGGTTCGACCACGGCACGCTCGTTCCACACCAGTTCGCCGACCGCGCCCGGCTCAGGCTCGAACGACGCGTCTTCGGACCACCACATCTTGATGTGCTCGGGACGGCTCACCACATCGAAGACGATCTCCGGTACCGCGTCGATATGGATCTCACGCGCCAGCTTTCCGAACTCCACTACGAACCTCCAATAGGCAACCATCGGTTGCGCATAACTCTAGCGACCACACCGTCAACCTGCAACCTTGTGTTGCGCGATGCCTCCGAGGTCGACGTCGAGAACCACCTGACCAGGCGACGAAGCTGCCACCGATCGCCCATCAAGGCACTCGGGACCAGATTCCGATCTATGCCGTTATCCAACGGGGCACTAACATGGCGGACCATGGAGTGCTTTGCCGCTTGGCGTACCCGCCCCTGAGGGCCGGTTCGCTGCCGACACCAGGCCGCGAGCGGGCCGACCGATGCCCTTTTTCGTTCAGGCATCAAGCCCTCAGCCCGAAAGGCGCACTTCCATGCTCATCCGCCCGTTCGTTCAACAGGACCTCACGCGGCTCACCGAATTGACCATCGAGACGTTCCGGCCGTTCTACGAAGACCACTTCCGCCCCCTGGTGGGTGAAGTCGTCTTCGCCAACCGGCACGGCAACTGGCGTGACGACTATCGCGAGCAGGTCGCCGAGCTCCACGACCCGGCCCGGCACAGGTACGTCGCGGTCGCCGAGACCGAGAACGCCATCGTCGGCTACGTCGCCTGGGGCGTCGACCCGGCCGACAGGAACGGCACCATCACGCACCTCGCCATCTCGGCCGAACACCGCCGGCAGCACACGGGCACCGCCCTGTGCGAGCACGCCTTCGATGAGATGCGTGCCCTCGACGTCGAGGTGGTCGAGATCGGTACCGGGGGCGACCCCTTCCACGCACCCGCCAGAGCCCTCTACGAAAAGCTCGGGTGCACCCTGCTTCCAGTCGCCGTCTACTACCGCGAACTCTGACCGACCCCCTCCGGGACAGTGCTCTCACAGGCTGTCCCGGCGGGGGCGAGCAGCCGGCCGACCCGGTTTTCGCGCCTATACGCGCTACGCCGGTCACGCGAAGCCTCACCGAAGGCCGGCGGCTCTCGAATCACGATCCGTTCGAGATCCTCACCTCAGCCCTGGCGAGGGTGGAGTGGCGGTGCCGGTCCACGGAACCCCGGTCGCCATGCGCGCCTTCGGCGGACAGCGGTCCGCACCCGACCGGCTCCATGATCGCGATGAAAGTTTCAGGCGCTTTCATTCGTCGGCGTCCTGTGCCGACACACCATAAGACGCGTGTACCCCCAGAGCGGGTCATCGAGAGCTTTACACGGATCTTGACACGTTTCACAGATGTTTCCACACTGAGTCCTCGGAGCGATCTCCGCTGCCGGTTGCCGATGAAGAGACCGCCGATCACGACGCCCTTGTCGTACGCGCTCCGGTACCGGGACGAGGAGGCGACCGATACGGTGCGGAGCCCCCGCACCGAAGGCCACTCGGCGATGGCCGTCACGTACTGATCCCGATGAGGGGCTCACCCGAAGAGAAGGAACACCACAGTGCGACGACGTGTCAGTGAGACTCCGGAGCCTCGTGCCGCCCAGAGTGTCCGATCGGAGCCCGGGCCACAGGGCGGGTGGGGGAAGCGTGCGACAGCCGCGGCGGTCGTCGTCCTCGGGCTGCTCGCGATGATCGTCGTGACTCGGCCGGCATCGGCCGCCGACAACCCCTATCAGCGAGGCCCCGACCCCACCCTGGCCAGTGTGGCCGCCACCAGGGGCACCTTCGCCACCGCGCAGGTCAGCGTACCGTCCGGGAACGGCTTCGGCGGTGGGGTGATCTACTATCCGACGGACACCGGCCAGGGGACTTTCGGCGCGGTCGCGATCGTGCCCGGCTACTCCGCCCGGTTCGCCGACGAGGAGGCCTGGATGGGCCCCTGGCTCGCGTCCTTCGGCTTCGTCGTCATCGGAATCGAGACCAACAGCCGCACCGACGGCGCCGACCCCCGAGCGACCCAGCTGCTCGCCGCGCTGGACTACCTCACCCAGCGGAGTTCGGTACGCGACCGCGTCGACCCCAGCCGGTTGTCGGTGGTCGGCCACTCCGCGGGTGGCGCCGGCGCCCTCACCGCGGCGCTCCGGCGGCCCTCGCTGAAGGCCGTGGTCGGGCTCGCTCCCGGCTCTCCCACGGGAAACCTGAGCCTGGCCGATAACCGGGTGCCCATGATGTTCATCTCCGGGCAGAGGGACACGGTGGTCACGCAGTCCTACCTCAACGGGTTGTACAGCACTCTCCCGGCCTCTGCACAGAGCGCCTGGGTGGAGATAACCGGCGTGGACCACCTGTTCGCGACGAGGGCGAACACGACCGAGATGCGGACGCTGATCCCGTGGTTGAAGATCTTCGTTGACAACGACACCCGGTACACCCAGTTCCTGTGTCCGTTGATGGACTCCACCGGCATCTCGATGTACCGCAGCAAGTGCCCATACGTGCCGCCGGGCGGCTCGTCGCCCTCGCCCTCGGTCACTCCTTCGCCTTCGGTCACCCCGTCACCCTCACCTTCGGTCACCCCGTCGCCCTCCCCCTCCCCGGGCGCCTGCACCGCGAGCTACCGCACCACGAACTCGTGGCCGGGCGGCTACCAGGGCGAGGTCACGGTGAAGGCGGGCGGCTCGGCGGTCAGCGGATGGACCGTCAGATGGACGCCGGGCAACGGCCAGACGGTCAGTCAAGTGTGGAACGGCACGCTGGCCACCGACGGCTCCGCGGTAACGGTGACGAACGCTGCCTACAACGGCTCCATCCCGGCCTCCGGCACGACCACCTTCGGCTTCCTGGCCGGCGGTACGCCGTCGTCCCCCTCCCTCACCTGCAGCAGCCGCCCCTGACACCCATTCGGCGCGCTGTGACCATCGGTCGGCCAGATGCCACCGTCCCTTCCCCCGGCGTCGCCGATCCATCTCGCCACGACAGGAGTCCCGCCTGCGTCACGACGGTCGCGGAGAAAGAACCTCGCTGTCGCATACCGCGACATACCGCGACTAGAGTCTGGTGCAAAAGTGGATCAAGGTGATAGATGATCACGCCCCCGGGGGCGTGATCATCTGACGAACGGCCAGTTGGAGCGACCGGCAACGTCGCTACCGGCGGGCAATACTCTGCGATCCACACAAACTGCCACCAAATCGTCGTACAAGGGACGCCCGACGCATGAGTACGCCACCATCGCCACCCGGAACGGAGCGGACTGAAGGATCAGCCGTCCAGATCGGTGCCCTCGTTCCGCTCACCCGGCCTGGCTGGGTGGAGGCGGGCCAACACTTGCTCGCCGGGCTCGAGTTGGCCGTTCGCGAGGTCAATGACGCCGGAGGGATCGCCGGAAGACCACTCGAACTGGTGGTTCGAGACACCGCGGCTGATCCGCAGAAGGCCGCGGCGGCCGTGGACGAACTGGCTCGCCTGGGCGTGGCCGCCTTGGCGGGGGAATATCACAGCGTCGTCGCTCGCGCCGCCGCAGCCAGGGCCGACGCCCTCGGCCTGCCGTTCCTCTGCTCGTCGGCGGTTCTCGACGCGCTCACCGAACAACCAACGGAATGGGTCGCGCGCCTCGCTCCGGCGCAGTCCCACGGCTGGCAGATCTACGCGGACTTCCTCCTCGGCGCGGGTCACAGTCGGATCGCCGTAGCGGCCGAGTCGAGTGTCTACTGGGCATCCGGCACCCGTATTCTGCGGAACCACCTCGCCTCCCGCGGCGGAACCGTCATCGAACTCGACATGCGCACGCTCACCCCTGCGGCCGTGTGCGACGAACTCCTCGACAATCGCGCGACAGCTCTCCTTCTCCTGGTCGGCTACCCGGAACCGGCGGTGTCGATCGTCAAGTCCGTTCGCCACGACCGGCGTCTCGCCGAGATCATGATCGGTGCTCCGGCCGGGCAACCGGAGTTCACCGAATGGGCGGCGTCGCTGGGCGACGACAGCGCCGCGATCCCCTTCCTGCGCTACCTGCCCGAGCGTCTCAGCCCACTGGGCGCGCGAGTCGAGACGGCCCTCCGCGAGCGACTAGGCGAAGCGCCGTCTTTCGTCGCTTTCGAGGGCTACGACACGGTCGCCATCCTCTCCCAGGTGCTGCGTTCTCAAGGCGCGGACCGGGCGCGCACCGCCGGATCCTGGCCGCGCGTTGCGGTCGAAGGCACCCGCGGGCAGATCCGGTTCTCCCGCACGCCAGGCATCAGCGTTTGGCAATGGGCCTGGCCGCCGATCCAAGTCGTTGATCGAGATCCGGCGGAACCTGATCGCTTTCGGATCCTCCACACCGGCTGAGAGAGCACGGAGGTCCGACTGCCCAGATCTGTCCGCATTTGGGGCCGTCTACCTATCTGCTCGTTAGCACCGGGAACTGGTGTGACCGCGCTGGTCATAGCCAGTCGCTCCGCCCTTTGAGCGACAACACGTTAGCGAGCCGACACGGGTGGGGTTGCCGTCATCCACCGTTCCGATGTCGCCCAGGGCCGGGGCCCAGCCCGATCCGGCCTTCTCCTCAATGTGTTGGAGTGATCTACAAGCCGTTTCCCAGTACCGGTCCCTAGCCTCGTCACCGGCCCTCGCGTCTGGCGCGACAGGGCCGAGCTCGAAGACATCGGCAACGACGAGGAGTAAGACATGGTCAGGGCCGAAGACGGCCGGTCGGTCGCCGCCGAGCGGATCAGCAACTGCCTACGGTACAGATGGCCCAGGCTCGACCTGAGCAATCTCCAACTGGAGACGGTTCCCGAGCCGCTCGGCGACCTCACTCACCTGATCAAGCTCGACCTGAGCGGCAACGGGCTGACCGCGCTACCCCAGTGGCTGGGCGGCCTCACTCATCTGACCGAGCTCGATCTGAACTGCAACGGGCTGACCGTCCTACCCGAGTGGCTGGGCGACCTCACCAACCTCACCACACTCCAGCTGGGCGGTATCGAGCTGACCGTCCTGCCCGAGTGGCTGAGCAACCTCACTGCCCTCACCTGGCTCGACCTCGGTTGCAACGAGCTGACCACTCTGCCCGAGTGGCTGGGCGGCCTCACCAACCTCACCTACCTAGAGCTGCGCTGCAACGAACTGACCGCTCTGCCCGAGACACTGGGTGATCTCACCAACCTCATCTACCTCGACCTGAGCGATCTCCGCCTGGCGACGCTTCCCGAGTGGCTGGGCAACCTCACTCGCCTGAACGAGCTCTATCTGAGCAGCAACGGGCTGACCGTCCTACCCGAGTGGCTGGGCGACCTCACCGCCCTCGCCTGGCTCAACCTGAGCTACAACCAGCTGACCGCTCTGCCTGAGTCGCTCCGCAACCTCACCGTCCTCCGAGAACTCCTACTGGACAGCAACCGGCTGACCGCGCTCCCTGAGTGGATGGGCGGCCTCACTCACCTGAACGCGCTCTACCTGAGCAACAACGAGCTGACCGCCATACCCGAGTGGCTGGGCCACCTCACCACCCTCACCGTCCTCGACCTGAGCGGTAATCAGCTGGTCTCGCCCGAATCGGTGGAGAACCTCGCCGCCCTCCACGAGTTCCACCGGGACGGCTACCGGCTCACCCGCGCATAACGGCGGATTTGAGCCACTGAAGCGACCCAGCTCCCACCGGCCAAGTCGGCGACCCCTCACCGCCGGGTACAAACCGGCGATGCTGCAGGACGACCAAGCCGATGTCTTCCGACTCATCCGGGCGGTTCTGTCCGGCGGCAAGAGTGTCCGGATTCGGGCGTACCGATCGAGGACATCTCATGGCTCGTCGGGCGTCAGAACACAGCGGATCGAGACCGTCTACCGGAAGCAGATCCGGCCGGTGCTCATACAGGGCGCGGAGGCCATGGACGACACCTTCGGAAGTCAGTCACTCAAGCCCCGTCCTGAAGATCAGGAACGGGGCGTTTTGGCTGGTGGGCACTACTGGGTTCGAACCAGTGACATCTCGCTTGTAAGGCGATCCGAACGGGGGCACGACCAGGGCCAATAGTGGCCATGACCTGGGCGTACGGTCCACGCTCGTCCACTGTTGTCCGGCCCCGTCCGGGGTCGTTGTCACCCAGTTGGTCACTCAGCTACGAAACACGGCCAGATGGCACGGCAGCAACGCGAAAGCCCGCAAGGAGAGAAGAACACGGGAAGCACGGCATCCATCATGAACACGATTACCCAGTACGGCGACCGCGAGGCGTATCAAGCACCATGGCCGAGTCGCCGAAGTCGGCCACGATCTTGAGCTGACCTCCGAGCGCCGTTACGTAAGCAGCCAGGGTGGCCACTTCGCTGATCACTCCGTTCTCGATCTGTGAGATGCGGGCCTGTGACACGCCCATCGCCTGAGCGACATCCTCCTGCCGTAGGCCGAGCTTGCGTCTGGCTTCAGCGAGTTGGTAGGCGCGCTGGCGAGCTACGAGCCCATCGCGGAGTCGGGCAACCTCCTGCTCATCGCCGGGCTGGACAAGCTCAGCACGCAGTTCCTCCCATGTCACCGCCTGATCGCTCATTGCTCCCTCTCCTCGAGGTATCGGGCAAAACGTACCTCTGCCGTTTTGATCGCCACGCCATACCAACCGCTCCAGTCGCTGGACTTGTCTCCGGCGACCAGGAACACAGCTTGACGCCAAGGGTCGAAGACGAAGAGCATTCGCACCTCGCTCCGCCCGCTGGATCCAGGCCTCAACTCCTTGAGGTTACGGATAGTCGACCCTTGAAGCGTGTCCACCAAGGGCCGCCCCAGACCGGGACCTTCCTCAGCGACCCGATCCAAGGCCGCAGCGATCAGCAAGAGCGTCTGCCGATCCACCTTCCGTAGCTCGTGAAGCCAGTCACGGACCTCTGGAACGATCACTATCTGCCAGTTCACTCAAGCATAATAAATTTCTTATGTTGATCCAAGAGGAGTTTTGGCAACTCAGCGTATCGACGACGTCACAAAACCTCCCTCGCCTCTTGATGCGGAGACCTTGAGGCAGGGATCACGAGTGGCCCAGAGAAGGAACCCCGCCGGAGTCGCCCAAGCAGCCGGTTGCCTCCGGGTGGGGGCGCGATCGGAGGACCCCTCCATGCCGATCGATCACGATGCGTGCGGGTATGCCTTCGCTCAACCCCGACCTGACCGAACGCTCCCGTCGAGGACACCGCGCCTCGTCGATCATCGCAACGCGATCGTCACGGAGACTGCATCTCGCGAGTAGATCCGTCCGGCGCACCCACAGACGCGGAGGTGTTAGACGAAGCCTTCAGGAGTTAGTCACCCAGTAGCCACCCTCGCCCTGCGCCCAAAGCAAGAGGAGGGACGTTTTGCCTGGTGAACACTACTGACTTGGTGGGCACTACTGGGTTCGAACCAGTGACATCTCGCTTGTAAGGCGAGCGCTCTACCGCTGAGCTAAGCGCCCGGGAAATCCCGTCGGACAGACGGGACAACACTTTACGCCACGTGGGGGGACTTCAGCACATCGAGAGACCACGTGGTTCCCGCGTCGGTGAAGCCGGCGGCGCGCCAGCCGAGGAGGGCCGCGCCGAGCATGCCGGCGGACATGCCCAGGGCGGCATGACGCAGGGGCGGGGCATCGCGGAAGGCGAGGCGTTTGCCGAGCCGTTCGGCCAGGGGGTCGGAGAGGAGGGGGCCCGCTTCCGCGAGACCTCCGCCGAGGACGATGGCGGAGGGGTCGAGGAGAAGCGTGTAGGTGGCCAGGGCTAGAGAGAGTGCCTCGACCGCGTCGTCCCAGATCTCCACGGCGAGAGGGTCACCGGAGGCGACCAGGGCGGCGACTCGCTCGGCGCTGACCGAGACGGGCGGGACGACGGTGGCGGATGAGGTGGACGGCGGAGAGGAGGGAGGAAGGGACGAGGCAGGGGCGGAGGAAGGCTCCAGGGCGGAAGTGGAGGAGGAGGGAGAGGTGGGGGCGGAAGGCGGGGGTGCGGCGGCGCGGGTGGAGTAGCGGCGGGCCACGGCGGAGGCGGAGGCGTAGGTCTCCAGGCAGCCGATCTGACCGCAGGCGCACGGTTCCCCCTCGGGGTGGACCGGTGTGTGGCCGATCTCGCCGGCCCAGCCACCGCTTCCGCCGTACGGCTCGCCACTCAGGATCGTGGCGCCCGCGATGCCGGTGCCGATGGGCAGGAACAGGAAGTCGGAGAGCTCACGGCCGGCTCCGAGCACGCTCTCGGCCAGACCGCCCGTGCGGACGTCGTGCCCGAGCATGACGGGGATGTCCAGCGGGACGAGGTCCCTCGCCGGGACGTCGCGCCAGCCGATGTTGGCGGAGTACAGGGCCGCCTCGGCGGTGACCAGGCCCGGTACGGCGAGTCCGACCCCCTCGGGGGTGCCACCCCCCGCGGCGGCGAGGTCGTCGATGAAGGACCGGATCGTCGCGATGACCGCCGCCGGGCCCCTGTCGCGCGGGGTGGCGCGGCGGTCGGTACGGATGATCTCGCCGGAACGGGTGACGAGGCCGCCCTTCATCGACGTTCCACCGACGTCAAGGGCAACAACGAAGGAGCTCATGCACCCATCCAGCGGGTCGAAGGGGCGGGACCGAGCCCGACCTTAGCGCACGCCGGGCGCGCCGGAATGGAGGGATCTCTCCCATACGGCCGGGCGCGTTGCTCGGAGAAACATCCCTGTGTGATCGGGAAACGCCCGGTCCCATGGCCCCTGGAATGGCCGGGGTGTTCTCAGGGGACCCGGCGCAGGACCCTGGCCAGGGCGGCCTCCACCTCGTCGGCCAGGCCGGGCGCGCAGGCGTGGGAGGCGGTCGGCCTGTTATCGCCCCGCGCGAGCCGTACCGCGCCGCAGGATCGGCACTCCACCTCGCCCAACCGGCAGATGAGCGCGACGGAGCCGCACGAGAGGCACGTGTCGAGGTCGACTTCGTGGGTGCGCCGGCAGTCCGGGCAGATCAGCACCTGCGTCTCGTGGCGCACTCCGCGCGTCCACGGGCTGGAGCCACGGATCGGGTCGGTCTGCCTGGCCCCGCAGGAGAAGCAGGGCATGATCGCCTCCGAGAGGTCGGACCGGCGGGGCACCTTGTGAGCGGGTGACCGCCGGATCGCCGCTTAAGGAAGGTCGGCGAGCGCCTTGCGGTACTCGGCGATGTCGCGGGCCCGCGAGATCGGGTTCACGACGCGCCAGCGAACCACGCCCTCGCCGTCGATGATGAAGGTCCCGCGCTCCGCGCAGCCCTTCTCGTTGTCGAATACACCGTACGCCCGCGCGACCTGCCCATGTGGCCAAAAGTCGGAGAGCAGCGAGAAGGTGTAGCCCTTCTGATCCGCCCACGCGCGGTGGGCGAAGGTCGAGTCAACCGAGACGGTGAGAATTTTAACGTCCTCGGGCATGTCGGCGATGAGCTCGTCGCGGATGGCGTCGAGTTCGTTGCCGCAGACACCGGTGAACGCCAGAGGGTAGAAGATCAGCACGATCTTTTTGCCCCGGTCTCCGGAAAGCTTGACCGGGGTGCCGTGCTGGTCCCTCAACTCGAAGTCGGGAGCCTGGTCACCCACCTCGATCGTCATGATCGGGGTTCCTTTCCTCGGCTGACGGCAGGCGTCATCATCCTGCCGTACGGCCCGCGCGAGCCGTACGGCAGGGCGGACCCTTAGCGGCGCGCCTTGGGCGTCGCCAGACGCGTCCCCGACCAGTCGGGAGCGGCACTGATGCTGCTGGTCTGCGAGAGACCCGCAGTGGTGGCGTCTTCCCCGATGTCGCTCGGCTCCACGTGCCCGTCCCGGCCGGCTTTGGGAGTGAGCAGCCAGATCTGGCCACCGTCGGTGAGGTTGGTCACCACGCTGCTCAGGGCGTCGAACAGATCACCGTCGCCGTCACGCCACCACAGCAGCACGACGTCGACGACGTCCTCGAAGTCTTCATCGACCAGCTCGTTACCGGTCAGCTCCTCGATGGAGTCGCGCAGATCGTCGTCGGTGTCCTCATCCCATCCGACCTCCTGCACCACCTGACCCGGCTTGAGGCCGAGCCGTTCGGCCAGGCCGCGTTCGCCTTGCGCCTGACCCGCGGTCGCGCTCACGTTTGTCCCTCCTGCTTGAATGGCCCCGCAATCACACGGTGCTCAGAGTGCTTCGGCACAGTCCACACGCTGTGACCCTCAGTCGTCAACGGTCGCCACGGCAACGACTGGGCTACGTATGAATTAGTCCGACAAAAATGACAAACGGACCTGGCGTTCCAGATTGTCGACGTTGAGATCCACGATGGCGATGGACTGCCAGGTTCCCAGCGCGAGCCGTCCCGCGAGAACCGGGACGGTGGCGTACGGCGGAATGAGGGCAGGCATGACATGCGACCGTCCATGCCCTCGTGATCCGTGCGCATGCCTCCATCTGTCATCGGCCGGAAGCAGATTCTCCAGGGCCGCGAGCAGATCGTCGTCACTGCCCGAGCCCAGCTCCAGCAGCGCGACCCCCGCGGTCGCGTGGGGCACGAAGACGTGCAACAGGCCGTCGCCCCCACATGACCGGACGAAGCTCTCGCACTCGGAGGTGATGTCGTGCACCCGCTCTTGGGAACCCGTTATCACCTCGATCGTCTGAGATCTCACATACCGATCCTACGATCCATCGTGAGCTGCGATGACGACCGCACCCGGTCCGGAAGACCCCGGGTGGCCCTCGCCGCCGCCCGATCTTCGTCGGGGCGGGGACGGGGGGTGGTGTGTCTGGTTCCGGGAATGTCCTCGTCTGGACCGTTCCCTACCGGGAGGAGCCGGGCAGGGCGGGGGGCGGAACAAGAGCGGAGCCTTGGGATACGCCTGCCGGATGCGGCGTTTCCGGGCAGTGACGGCGGCCGTAGCGCCGCTCACGGTTGGCGCGCGAATCGTTACCACTTCGGCACGGAGCCTCACGGGCCGCGTCCTGTTCTCCCACGCGAGAGGGGCGCATGACAGGCCTCCGCAGCGGAGCCGATGCGAAAGATGGTGGGAAAAAGAGCGAAAGACGATACGCGAGGCGTCCGTTAGGGCACCTTCAGGGGGGATCATGCGTTGTATACGGTGAGGGTCCCGATCACGACGCCCGGGCACATCGCGCGGCGGCGGGGAGGGCACCCTCCCCTTCCGGGGTCCCTCGAAGACCCTCGGGGGTCTTCGACGGTCCCCCGAAGACGGTCGAAGGGCCCCGGCGAAAGGGGCTCGGAAGGCTCCGGCAGGGGGCGCGAAGGCAGGCCAGACAGCGGGTCCCAGATTCCCAGGGAGGGAACCTGTAAAAAAGGGGCAACCCCGATGTAACCTTTGGTGGCAATTCGTCCTACCATCGGTGGTCTAGGCCACTTTCGTATCACTGCCAGCAGGGATCTCCTGGTTACCGGGAAGTAGAGATGCACTTTCCGGGGTAAGCGACCAGGATGGAAGACGACCTACTCCAGACAAAAGTCCATCCTCGGAAGGCGAGACCCAGTGGCTTCCGGACGCCAGCGTTTCTCGATCATCAGCGACGGCCTACCCAGCCAGCTTCCTGATGTCGACCCCAGCGAGACCCAGGAGTGGCTCGAGTCGCTCGACAACGTCATCAAGACGGAAGGTCGCACTCGGGCCCGCTATCTGATGCTCCGGCTCTTGGAGCGCGCCCGTGAACACCAGGTCGGGGTGCCCGGCCTGCGTAGCACCGACTACATCAACACCATCCCGCCGGAGCGCGAGCCCTGGTTCCCCGGCGACGAGTACGTCGAGCGCCGGATCCGCGCCTACACGCGCTGGAACGCGGCCGTGATGGTGACCCGGGCCAACGCCCGCACCAACGTCGGCGGGCACATCGCCACCTACGCCTCCGCCGCGTCGCTCTACGAGGTGGGCTTCAACCACTTCTTCCGCGGCAAGGACCACGGCGAGTCCGGAGACCAGGTCTTCTTCCAGGGCCACGCCGCGCCGGGCATCTACGCCCGCGCCTTCCTGGAGGGCCGCCTCAACGAGGCACAGCTCGACGCCTTCCGTCAGGAGCTCTCGCACGGGTTCAGGGGTCTGCCCTCCTATCCTCACCCCCGCCTGATGCCCGACTTCTGGGAGTTCCCCACGGTCTCCATGGGTCTCGGCCCGATCGGGGCGATCTACCAGGCCCGGTTCAACCGCTACCTGCTGAACCGGAAGATCAAGGACACCAGCCGGAGTCACGTCTGGTGTTACCTCGGCGACGGCGAGATGGACGAGCCCGAGTCGCTCGGCGCGATCGGCGTGGCGGCCCGTGAGGAGCTCGACAACCTCACCTTCGTCATCAACTGCAACCTGCAGCGCCTCGACGGCCCGGTGCGCGGCAACGGCAAGATCATCCAGGAGCTGGAGTCCTACTTCAGGGGCGCCGGCTGGAACGTCATCAAGGTCGTCTGGGGTCGCGACTGGGACCCGCTGCTCGCGGCCGACGTCGACGGTGTGCTGGTCAACAAGATGAACACCGTCCCCGACGGCCAGTTCCAGACATACTCCGTCGAGACCGGCGGATACATCAGGGAAAACTTCTTCGGCGACGACCCGCGCCTGCGCAAGATGGTCGAGCACCTGTCGGACGAGGACATCCGTAAGCTGTCGCGCGGCGGCCACGACTACCGCAAGGTGTACGCGGCCTACAAGGCGGCTCGTGAGCACGTCGGCCAGCCGACGGTCATCCTCGCCCAGACCATCAAGGGCTGGACTCTCGGCAAGGACTTCGAGGCGCGCAACGCGACGCACCAGATGAAGAAGATGTCCAAGAGCGACCTGAAGGAGTTCCGCGACCGGCTCTACCTGCCGATCCCCGACTCCGCTCTTGAGGGCGACCTCCCGCCGTACTTCCACCCGGGCGAGAACGACCCCGAGATCCAGTACATGAAGGAGCGCCGCGCGGCCCTGGGCGGTTTCCTGCCCAAGCGCGTGGTGCGTGCCAAGCCGGTCACGCTTCCCGGCGACGCCGCGTACGCGCAGCTGAAGAAGGGCTCCGGCAAGCAGAACGTCGCCACCACCATGGCGTTCGTCCGCCTGCTCAAGGACCTGATGCGCGACAAGGAGATCGGCAACAGGTTCGTGCCGATCATCCCGGACGAGGCGCGCACCTTCGGTCTTGACGCGATCTTCCCGACGGCGAAGATCTACTCACCGCACGGCCAGACGTACGAGGCGGTCGACCGCGATCTGCTGCTGTCCTACAAGGAGTCGACCGAGGGTCAGATCCTGCACGAGGGCATCAGCGAGTCGGGCTCGATGGCCTCCACGATCGCGGTCGGCTCGTCGTACGCCACGCACGGCGAGCACATGATCCCGATCTACATCTTCTACTCGATGTTCGGCTGGCAGCGCACCGCCGACCAGATGTGGCAGCTCGCCGACCAGATGGGCCGGGGCTTCCTGCTCGGCGCCACCGCCGGCCGCACCACGCTGAACGGCGAGGGCCTGCAGCACGAGGACGGCCACACCCCGCTGATCGCCTCGACGAACCCGGCTGCGGTCTCGTACGACCCTTCGTGGGGATTCGAGGTGGCCCACATCGTCCAGGACGGCCTTCGGAGGATGTACGGCGAGGAACCGGAGAACGTCTTCTACTACCTCACCGTCTACAACGAGCCCTACCCCCAGCCCGCCGAGCCCTCGGACCTGGACGTGACGGGCCTGCTCAAGGGTCTGTACAGGTTCGCCCCGGCTCCGGCCGTGTCCGGGCCGAAGGCCAACATCCTCGCGTCCGGCGTGGCCGGGCCGTGGGCGATGGAGGCCCAGCGGATGCTGGCCGAGGACTGGGGCGTGGCGGCCGAGGTCTGGTCGGCCACCTCCTGGGCGGAGCTGCGCCGCGACGCGCTCGCCGCCGAGGAGCACAACCTGCTCAACCCCGACTCCGACAAGCGCGTGCCGTACGTCACGCAGGCGCTGTCGTCGGCGCAGGGGCCGTTCGTGGGCGTGAGCGACTACATGCGGGCGGTCCAGGACCAGATCGCCCAGTGGGTTCCCGGTGACTGGAGCTCGCTCGGCACCGACGGCTTCGGCCTGTCGGACACCCGGTCGGCGCTGCGCCGCCACTTCCACGTGGACGCGGCCTCGATCACCCTGGCTGTGCTCACCCAGCTGGTCAACAGGGGTGAGCTCGACCAGGAGGTGCTGGGCGACGCCATCTCCATGTATCACCTGAAGAACGGCGTGACCGAGGCCGCGGGCGCCGAGAGCAACGACACCCAGTCCATGGGAGTCTGATCGTTCCCGGGCGGGTTCTCCTTTTCCATGGAGGGCCCGCCCGGTTAGTGTTAGTCGCTCCCCCCCGGCGAACGATTCCAGGGGAGAGCGTTTCATGGCAACAATCCTTAGGGCCGCCGCGACGGTCACGGCCCTGTCAACCGTGCTCTCCGCCTGCGGTGGCGGACCCGGCGGGGACGGTTCCCTCCCGGGCGGGCTCGTCGGAGGCGACGTCGTCTCGGGCACGACCGCTCCGACCGCCACCTCCACCGTCCCTGCGGAGGCGATCACCTGGGGTCCGTGTACCGAGGTCAGGCGGCCCGGCGGTGAGACCCCCCAGCCCAACTCCGCGCAGCAGTGCGGGAAGCTCAGGGTCCCGCTCGACTACGCCAACCCGGACGGCGACTCCATCGAGATGGCCGTCATCCGCGTCAAGGCCACCGACCCCGGCAGGCGGATCGGCTCGCTGGTCTTCAACTTCGGCGGCCCCGGCGCCTCGGGCGTCGAGACAATGGCCCAGGCCGCCAAGGCGTTCACCACCCTGAACAGCCGCTTCGACCTGGTCAGCTTCGACCCGCGCGGGGTCGGCGAAAGCTCGGGTGTCCGGTGCGGTGACAGCGCGGTGATGGACAGGTTCACCTCGATGGACACCCTGCCCGCCAACGAGGACGAGCGCGCCAGGAGCAGGGAGATCACCAAGGAGTTCGTGACGGCCTGTCAGCAGACCTCTGGCAGGCTGCTGCCCTACATCGGCACGGTGAACGCCGCCGCGGACATGGACCGCCTCCGCGCGGCCCTGGGCGAGAAGCGGCTGGACTACTTCGGCATCTCGTACGGCACGCAACTCGGCGCGGTCTACGCGACGAAGTTCCCGCAGAACGTGGGCCGGTTCGTGCTGGACGCCCCGCTGGATCCGAGCGTCTCCATGGCGACGCGCACGATGGTCCAGACGAAGGGGTTCCAGCACGCCTATGACGCCTTCCTGAAGGACTGTGTGAAGCAGCCCCGCGAGTGTGAGATCGGCAGCGACGCGACCATCGCGAACAAGAACGTGATGAAGCTCATGGACGAGCTGAACGACAAACCGCTCAAGGTCGGCAAACGTCTCCTGACCCAGGGGCTGGCGGGCGTCGGCATCGCCGCCGCGCTGTACTCGAAGCTGACCTGGCCGCTGCTGGACCAGGCGCTGGGCCAGGCGATGAAGGGTGACGGGCGGATCCTGCTGGCCCTGGCCGACAGCTACAACGGCCGTCAGCCCGACGGGAGCTACACAACGCTCATGAGCAGCTTCCCCGCGATCAGCTGCGTGGACACCGCCGAACGTCCCACCCCCGAGCAGCTGAACGCGCTGGAGGACGAGACGATGAAGGTTTCCCCGCTGTTCGGCGGCGCGGGGATGGGCCTGATCTGCTCGATGTGGCCGGTTCCCGGCAACGACGAGGCGAGGCGGATCAACGCCACGGGCTCGGCGCCGATCCTGGTGATCGGCGGCACCGGCGACCCCGCCACACCGTACGAGTGGGCTCCGAAGCTGACGGGGGAGCTTCGGACGGGGGTGCTGGTGACCTACAGGGGCGAGGGGCACGGCGCCTACCTGTCCGGTGACACCTGCGTCAAGAAGCTGACCGACGCCTACCTCATCGACGGGAAGGTCCCTGCCAGGGGGACCGTCTGCGACGGCTCGTGACGCGGCGGGCCCGCGGGTGGGTCCGCGGGTGGGTCCGCGCGGTCACGCCTTCCCGCGCGTCGCTCGCCCTCGCGGGAGACGTCGCTCGCCCCCGCGGGAGACAGGGCGGCGGTGAGGAGCGCGGCCGGAGGCGGACGGGCACAGCGCGGAGAAGACCGCGGTCGAAGGCGGACGGCTCAGCAGGTCTCCGGGCGGGGCCGCGCGGTCTCGAAGCGAAAACCGACCCGGCCCAGGTGCTTTTCGAGCAGGCGCTTCATCGTCCCGTCCTCGTACATCGACGCGATCACTTCGTTGATCTTCCGGCAGGCCACCGGGTCTCCGCGCCTGAGCGCGACGCCGTACCTCTCCGAGGTGAGCCTGATCCCGGCGATCTCGACCTTGACGTCGCGCAGGCGGGCACCGAAGCCGGCGATCAGCAGGTCGTCCCCGACCATGGCGTCGGCGCGGCCGTCGGCCACCTGGGACGCGCACTGCGAGAGGTCCTCCGCCCGTACGTCGACGAAGTCGACGCCCCTGTCGCGGATCATCGTGCCCGTGGTCTGGCCAGGTGACAGACAGATCCTCCTGCCGCGCAGGTCCTTGAGACTGTCGATCCTCGCGCCGGTACGCACCAGCGCGTCGCGGTGGGCGAGGTAGTACGGCCCCGCGAAGGCGACGCGGCGGCGATCGGCGGTGTCGATCGAGAAGTTGGCGATCACGAGGTCGGCCCTGCCCTTCTCCACCGCCTCCTCGCGACCGTCGTACCCCACCACGGACACGAACCTGAGTCCGCCGTCGGGCACCTTCAGCTCTTTCGCGATGTGGGCGGCCACGTCGGCCTCGAATCCCCGGGGCGGCCTGCCCAGCGAGATGCCCGGCAGGCCCTCCCTGAACCCCACGCGGAGCCTGCCGGTCTCCCCGATCCGGTCGAGCAGGGGCGAGCCGGTGGAGACCCGCGGGGTCGCCGTCGCAGGGCCGGACGTCGGTGGGCGGGAGGGTTCGGCCTGGCCGCGCGGCGTGCTCCCGAACGGGAGGCCCAGCAGGGCGCCCACCACGCCGAGGACGACCCCGGCGGCGATCGCGGCGAGGACCGCAGGGCGGCGCCGCGTGGGCGCGGCGGGCTCTTCCGGCCGCGTCAGGTCCCCGGTGGCGGCCTGCGCGCCCTCGGCCAGCTCCTCCTCCGATGCCTCCGGGGTCTCCGCCTCGTCCACCGGGTGGCCGAGCAGGCGCTTCAGCAGCACGTCCGAGGTGGGCCTGAGCCTCTGGTCCTTGTTCAGGCAGGCCGCGACGACGTCACGCAGCCTGTCGGGCAGGCCGTTCAGGTCGGCCTCGTGGTTGATGACCCGGTTGAGCGTCGCCACGATCGTGTCGCTCCCGAAGGGAGCCTTTCCGGTGGCGGTGAAGACGATGGTCGAGCCCCAGGCGAACACGTCGGCGGGAAAACCCACCCGCTCACCGGCGATCTGCTCGGGAGCCATGTAGGCGGGGGTGCCGACCGCGCGGGTGGTGATCGTCCCGCTCTCGTCGATGATCTTCGCGATGCCGAAGTCGACGACCCTGGGGCCGTCGGTGGCGAGCATGACGTTGTCGGGCTTGAAATCGCGGTGCGCGATGCCCGCGTGGTGGATCGCGGTCAGCGCGGTGGCGGTGCCGATCGCGAGGCGTTCGAGGGCCTCCCCGGTCAGCGGTCCCTCGCGTTCGACCACCTGGCGCAGCGAGGGCCCCTCGATCAGCTCGCTCGCGATGTAGGGCGTCTCACCGTCGAGGTCGGCGGCGAGCACCTGGGCGGTACAGAAGGCGGCCACCCGGCCGGCCGCCGCCAGCTCTCGGGCGAAACGGGAGCGCGCGTGGGCCTCCTCGGTGAAGCGCACGTGCAACAGCTTGACGGCCACCCGCTCACCGTCCTCGGACTCGCCGAGATAGACGACCCCCTGCCCGCCCTCCCCCAGTCTGCCCTTGAGCTCGTACTTGCCCAGTCGCGGCGGATCCCCCGGCCGCAACGGTCTGATCTCCGGCACCGCGCACCCCTCGCTCACTGCGCTTTGCCAGAACATTACACACCCGGACGGGCGATGATCGGCTGTCTTCTCAGGGCCGGTGCGGTTCACCTCGCCCCCGCGCGGGCGTCGGCGATTCTCCCGAAAGATCCAGAGATCGGTTGAACAGACAAAAGCGCATCGATACCCTGTGGCGACGTATCTCATTGGAGCTCGATGGCCGCGCGACCACAACACCCACGGGCCACACCGCCAGGTCCCCATGGCAAGACGCCTTCCAAGCCCCCGGGCTTCAAGGCTTCCAGAGCGATCGCCATCACCGGAATCGGTGTCGTCTCGATGCTTCTCGTCTCCTCCTGCTCCACGCCGGACTACGAGGAGGTGGGCGCCGAGTGCGTCGACCTCAACAACCGCCAGCCGGACGGCAGCTACGCGATCGTGGACGAGGACCTCTGCGACGACGACAGTCGCTACCACGGATCGCGGGGCGCCTACGGCTGGTACTACGGAGGCGTCAGGTCCGGCTCCCACATCCGGCAGGGCACCACCGTGCGTCCCTCGGACGTCCAGATCACCAGCCGCAAGGGCACGGTGATCCAGCGGGGTGGCTTCGGCGGCCGAAGCGGATCGGGTGGCGGGAGCTGATCCGGCGCCGATGAGCAAGCCGACGGACCACAGGTGAGCGACAGGTGAGCAGGAGATGAGACGCGAGACCTCACTCCCTCGCGACGACTGGGAGAGCGTCATCGAGGGCCACGGCCTGGCCTACCACCGCTCGGCCCATCCCGAGGGCCTTGACCGCCCGTACTGGGACGAGACCGTCCAGTACGTCTTCTCCATGGACGAGGTCCTCGACCTGGAGAACCAGGTCGAGGAACTGCACCGGATGTGCCTGAACGCCGTGGAGCACGTCATCGCCAAGGGCCGCTACGCCGACTTCGCGATCCCGCCGTGGGTGGCCTCCGAGATCGCCGCCTCCTGGGAGCGTAACGACCCGCACCTGTTCGGCCGCTTCGACCTGCGCTACGACGGGACCGGCCCCGCCAAGCTGCTGGAGTACAACGCCGACACCCCCACCAGCCTCCTGGAGAGTTCGGTGGTGCAGTGGTTCTGGCTGCGCGACCGCTACCCGAACGACGACCAGTGGAACTCCATCCACGAGCGGCTGATCGCCAGGTGGCAGCAGATCTCGACCGGCCTGCCCACCGGGCCCACACACTTCGCCTGGACCAACATGGACACCTCCGGCGAGGAGGTGATGACGCTCGCCTACCTGCAGGAGACCGCCGACCAGGCCGGGCTCAAGACCGTCGCGGTCGCGATGGAGGACATCGGCTGGGACGACCTCAACCTCCGCTTCGTCGACATGGAGCGCAGGGTGATCCGCTCGCTCTGCAAGCTGTACCCGTGGGAGTGGGCCGTCGCCGACCCGTTCGGGACGCGGGCGGTGCGCCAGCAGGTCTCGACGACCTGGATCGAGCCGCTGTGGAAGATGCTGCTGTCCAACAAGGCGCTGCTCGCGGTGCTCTGGGAGCTGTACCCGGGGCACCCGAACCTGCTGCCCGCCTACCTCGACGGCCCCCGCGGCATGTCCTCCTACATCGTCAAGCCGCTGCTCGGCCGCGAGGGCGCCAACATGCGGATCGTCACCCCCGGCGAGCACGTCGAGACCCTCGGCGGCTACGGCGCCGAGGGATACGTCTACCAGGAGTTCCAGGCGCTGCCCGTCTTCGAGGGCTGGCGTCCCGTCCTCGGCGCCTGGGTCGTCCACGACGAGGCGGCGGGTGCCGGCATCCGCGAGACCTCGGGGTTCATCACCGACGACACATCGTCATTCGTCCCGCACCGCATCGAACTCTGAGTCCCGGAAAGAGAAACAACACATGAGTTTCACCCCCGTGCCGCCCGTCCCAGTCGTGCCCGGTGCCGAGGCGCTCTCGCTCGCCGAGGTCCTCGGGCGCGGCGCGCTCGCGATCGTCTCGTACGCCGCGCTCGGCGTGATCCTGCTCATCGTCGGTTTCTACGTGATCGACATGGTCACCCCCGGCAGGCTCGGCAAGCTCATCAAGGAGGGGCGCAACCCCAATGCCACCCTGCTCGCCGGCTCGGGGCTGGCGGCCGTCGGGCTGATCGTGGCGGCCTCCATCTGGTCCTCGGGCGGCGCCCTGCAGGAGGGCCTGCTCGCGACGCTGGTCTTCGGCCTGGTCGGCATCGCCGTACAGACCGTGGCGATGCTCGCGTTCGACAAGGTGGCGGGCATCTCGGTGCGCGAGCTGGTCACCGAGCCGGAGCTTCAGCCGGGCGCCCGGCTGCTCGCGGTCACCCACCTCGCCATCGGCCTGATCACCGCCGTCGCGGTCGTCTGAGCCCTCGCCCGACACGCCCCACCCTCCGTACGTTCACATCCCGGTGGACGTACGGGACATGGGCCCCGGAACGGGATCGCGGCGTACGCGCGCGCCCTGGTCGTGCGGGACGTACAAGATCGGGGAGCGTACGCTGTCCGGAGCCGCGGCTGGCGCATCTCCCGCGACCTGGCACTCTTAGTGGCGTGAGGGAGCGGAGCGAGCGAACGTTCAGGCACAGCGACGTCGTGATCGGGGAGGACGGGAGGGATCCCGACTCCGACCGGATCCGGGAGGACACCACGCGTCGGCTGGAGCGGGCCATGGGCACGCTGGGCACGGCCGCCATGTCCCGCATGGACGACCGGCTGATGTGGTTTCGTGCCCTGTCGGCTGAGGACAGGTCCTGGGTCGGGCTGGTGGCCCAGGCCGGGATCGCCGCGTTCGTGGAGTGGTTCCAGCACGCCGGGGAGGGCCGCCCGACGCCCAGCATCGAGTTCTTCGGCACCGCGCCCAGGGAGCTGAAGCGGTCCATCTCGCTGCAGCAGACCGTCGACATCGTGCGGGTCGTGGTCGAGGTGGTCGAGGCGCAGACCGGGGATCTGGCGGCGCCCGGTGGGGAGCACCAGCTCCAGCAGGCGATGCTCCGCTACACCCGCGACGTCGCCTTCGCCGCCGCGCAGGTGTACGCGCGCGAGGCCGAGGCTCGCGGGGCCTGGGACGCACGGCTGGAGGCGCTGATCGTGGACGCCCTGGTCAGGGGCGAGGTCGACGACGGCCTGCACTCGTGGGCCGCCGCGCTCGGCTGGACCTCCGCCCCCGTCGTGGTGCTGGCCGGGCAGACCCCCGACGACGACCCGCAGGCGGTCATCGACGCGCTGCGCGACCGGGGCCGCAGGTCGGGCCTGGACATGCTGGCCGGGGTGCAGGGCGACCGGTTGATCGTGATCGTGGGCGGGGCGGACAGCGTCGCCGCGGCGGCCAGGCACGTGGTGCCGCGCTTCGGCGCCGGTCCGATCGTGATCGGGCCCGAGGTGGCCGACCTGCACTCGGCCGCGAGCTCGGCACGGGCGGCGATGGCCGGGCTGCGAGCCGCCGCGGGATGGCCGGACGCGCCCAGGCCGGTTCACGCCGAGGACCTGCTGGCCGAACGGGCCATCGACGGCGACGGCGACGCCAGGGCACAGCTGATCGAGAACGTCTATCTGCCGTTGATCGGCACACCGCTCCTCGACACCCTCGCGACCTACCTGGAACAGGGCACGTCCCTGGAAGCGACGGCCCGCCTGCTTTTCGTCCATCCGAACACGGTGCGCTACCGTCTGCGTAAGATCACGGAATTGACCGGCTATCAGCCGACCGAGGGGCGATCCGCCTTCACCCTCCAGGTGGGGCTGATTCTCGGGCGCCTGTCGGAAACGCCGGTAACCTAACATCCTTTACTTAACCTCCGCGAAACTCCCGCTGTAGGTTCCCTACAAAGAAGTGGGGACAAAGTTCGTCTGGATCTCCATCCATGTATTGAACCTCTACAGGGCAGGCTGGATTTTGTGCTCGTCATCGTCGCTCCGGGCCAGGGTGCCCAGACTCCAGGCTTTCTCGGTCCATGGCTCGAACTACCGGGCGTGGCCGATCGGCTGACCGCTTGGTCGGAGCTGGCCGGCCTCGATTTGATCGCCTACGGGACCACCGCGGACGCGGACGAGATCCGTGACACCGCCGTCGCGCAACCACTCCTCGTAGCCGCCGGGCTCGCCGTCGCCGAGGTGCTGGGGGCCTCCCCCGACATCGTCGCCGGGCACAGCGTGGGAGAGTTCACCGCCGCCGCACTGGCCGGGGTGATCACCCCCGAGCAGGCCGTCGGCCTCGTCCGTGAGCGCGGCCAGGCCATGGCGAAGGCCGCGACGATCACCGAGACCGGCATGTCCGCCGTCCTCGGCGGCGTCGAGGAGGAGGTCCTCGCCGCCATCGCCGACAAGGGACTCACCCCCGCCAACATCAACGGCGCCGGGCAGATCGTGATCGGCGGCACGCTGGAGCAGCTGGCGGCATTCAAGGCGGAGCCGCCCGCGCGGGCGAGAGTGAGGGAACTCTCGGTCGCCGGAGCGTTCCACACCGTCCACATGGCCTCCGCGGTCGGCCGCCTGCGCGAGGCCGCCGCGGACGTCACACCGGCCGATCCCGCCGTCACGCTGCTGTCCAACAGCGACGGGTCGGCGGTCACGAGCGGCGCCGAGTTCATGGAGCGCCTGGTCACCCAGGTCGCCAACCCGGTGCGCTGGGACGCCTGCATGGCCACGATGGCCGAGCTCGGCGTCACCACGATGATCGAGCTCGTCCCCGGCGGCACGCTCACCGGCCTGGCCAAGCGTGCTCTGCGCGGGGTGACGACCGTCGCCCTGAAGACCCCCGACGACCTGGAGGCCGCGCGAGCCGCCCTTGAGTCGAACAAGGAGCGGTGACCGAGGAATGAAGACCTCACAGGGCGCGCCCGGCGCGAAGATCCTCGCCTTTGGCCACTACCAGCCTTCCAACGTGGTGACCAACGACGACCTGTCGGCGACCATGGAGACCAACGACGCCTGGATCCAGAGCCGCGTCGGCATCAAGGAGCGCCGGATCGCCCCGGACAACGAGTCCGAGATCGACCTGGCCGTGCAGGCGGGCGGCAAGGCCCTCGCCGCGAGCGGCCTGGCGGCCTCCGACATCGACCTGGTGATCGTCGCCACCTGCACGCTGGAGACGCAGATCCCCAACGCCGCCGGCCGGGTGGCCACCCGGCTGGGCATCGACGCCCCCGGCGCCTTTGACGTCAACACCGCCTGCTCGGGCTTCTGCTACGCGCTCGCGGTCGCCAACGACGCGATCCGCGCGGGCTCGGCGACCCACGTGCTCGTCGTCGGCACCGAGAAGCTCTCCCAGTGGATCGACTGGACCGACCGGGCCACCGCGGTGATCTTCGCCGACGGCGCGGGCGCCGCGGTCGTCGGCCCCTCCGACACCCCGGGCATCGGCCCCGTGGTGTGGGGCAGCGCCGGCGACAAGTTCGACGCGATCATCATCAAGGACCGCGACTCCTTCCTGCACCAGGAGGGCCAGACCGTGTTCCGCTGGGCGACCACCGCACTTCACCCCGTCGCCAAGGAGATCTGCGAGCGTTCCGGGGTGGACCCGGCCGACCTCGCGGCCTTCGTACCCCATCAGGCCAACCTCCGCATCATCGAGGCGATCGCCCGCAAGCTCGGCGCGGACAACGCCGTCATCGCCAAGGACATCGTTCTGGCGGGCAACACCTCCGCCGCCTCGATCCCGCTCGCCCTGTCCCGGATGATCGAGCGCGGCGAGGTCCAGGCGGGCGGGCTCGCCCTGCTGCTCGGCTTCGGCGCGGGCCTGACCTACGCGGGCCAGATCATCGAGATCCCCTAGAGCTTCCGCGCGGCCCCGCCGCACGGGAAACCAGAAGAACCACGATTCCAAGGAGAACACGCGACATGGCTCTGACCGAGCAGGAGATCCTCGCCGGCATCGGCAAGATCATCAACGAGATCACCGGGATCCCGGCCGCCGAGGTCACCCCGGAGAAGAGCTTCGTCGACGACCTCGACATCGACTCGCTGTCCATGGTCGAGATCGCCGTCGCCGCTCAGGACGAGTTCGGCGTCGAGATCCCGGACGACCAGCTCAAGCACCTCAAGACCGTCAAGGACGTCATCAACTTCATCCAGAACTGAGACGTTCCCGCTTATCCCCCAGCCCAGATTGACCAGCGATTCACAAGGAGCGCAGCAGTGAGTACAGACCAGGTACGTGTCGTCGTCACCGGGCTCGGCGCGACCACGCCCCTCGGTGGAGACGTCGCCTCGACCTGGTCGGCGCTCCTCGCCGGTCAGTCGGGGGTCAGTGATATCACCGCCGACTGGGTGGACTCCGTCCCGGTGAAGTTCGCCGCCTTCTCCGCCGTCGACCCGACCGAGGTTCTGCCCCGGCCGGAGTCGAGGCGGCTGGACCGGGCCGAGCAGTTCGCGCTCGTCGCGGCCCGCGAGGCGTGGGCGCACGCCGCGATCGACAAGGTCGACCCCGAGCGGCTCGGCGTCGTCGTGGGCAGCGGCATCGGGGGCATCACCACGATCCTCGCCGCCTACGACACCTTCAAGGAGAAGGGCTGGAAGCGGCTCTCACCGTTCACCGTTCCCATGCTGATGCCGAACGGCTCGGCGGGCTGGATCGGCATCGAGGTCGGCGCGCGCGCCGGCGTCCACGCCACGGTGAGCGCCTGCGCCACCGGCGCCGAGTCGATCGGGTACGCCATCGAGATGATCCGCTCCGGCCGGGCCGACGTGGTCGTGGCCGGCGGCACCGAGGCCGCCATCCACCCGCTGAACATCGGGTCCTTCGCGGCCATGCGCGCCATGTCCACCCGCAACGACGAGCCGCAGCGCGCCTCCAGGCCGTGGGACAAGGGCCGCGACGGCTTCGTCCTCGGCGAGGGCGCCGGCATTCTCGTCCTGGAGTCCGAGGAGCACGCCCTCGCCCGCGGCGCCACGATCTACGCCGTGGCCGCCGGTGTCGGCTACTCGGCCGACGCCCACCACATCGCGCAGCCGGAGCCGACCGGCGCCGGGGTCATGCTGGCCATGCGCCGCGTCCTGGAGGACGCCGGTCTCACCGGCGCCGACATCAAGCACGTGAACGCGCACGCCACCTCCACCCCCGCGGGTGACGTGGTGGAGACGATGGCCATCAAGGAGGTCATCGGCGAGCACCCGCTGGTCAGCGGCACCAAGTCGATGACCGGTCACCTGCTCGGCGGCGCCGGCGGTATCGAGTCCGTTTTCACCGTCCTCGCGCTGCACGAGCGGCGCGCGCCCGGAACCATCAACGTGGACGACCTCGACGACGGCATCGAGGTCGACATCGTGCGCGGAGAGCCGCGCGCCCTGCCGGACGGTCAGATCGCCGCGATCAACAACTCCTTCGGGTTCGGCGGGCACGACGTCGCCGTGGCCTTCACCAGCGTCTGACAGGGGCTCGCGATGACTGTGCTCGACAAAGGGCTGGTGAGCGAGGACAGCGAGGATTCAGCACGGGAGCCTCTCGATCCCCGTGACCCCCAGGTGCGTCTCTCCGCTCTGCTCGACGAGGGCTCGATCCGGCTGATCTCGCCGGTCGACCGCAGCGGCGTGCTCGCCGCGACGGGCCGCGTGGAGGGTGTGCCGGTCGTCGCGTTCGTCAGTGACGCCCGCGTCCAGGGCGGCGCGATGGGCAGCGAGGGGTGCGAGCACATCGTGCACGCATACGACGTCGCGGTCCGCGAGCGGGTTCCCGTCATCGGCGTCTGGCATTCCGGCGGCGCCCGCCTCGCCGAGGGCGTGGAGTCGCTGCACGCGGTCGGCCGCGTCTTCGCCGCGATGACCCGCGCCTCCGGCGTGGTCCCGCAGCTGTCCGTGGTCGTCGGTCCCGCGGCGGGCGGCGCCGCGTACGGCCCGGCGCTGACCGACATCGTGATCCTGGCCGACGAGGGCCGCATCTTCGTCACCGGTCCCGACGTGGTCCGCAGCGTCACCGGCGAGCAGATCGACATGGCCGCCCTCGGCGGCCCCGAGCCGCACAGCAAGCGCAGCGGCGTCGTCCACGTGGTCACCAAGACCGAGACCGACGCCTACCTGCGGGCCCGCCGCCTGGCGGTGCTGCTCGGCCACCAGGGCCGGGTGCGCACCGGGGTCGAGGAGGTCGACTTCTCCGGCCTGCTGCCCGACAACGTGCGCCGCGCCTACGACGTGAAGCCGCTCGTCACGGGCCTGCTGGATGAGCCCGGCGTGGAACTGCACGCCAAGTGGGCACCCAACATCGTCACCACCCTGGGCCGCCTCGGGGGCCGGACCGTGGGCGTGGTGGCCAACAATCCGATGCGCCTGGCCGGCTGCCTCGACTCCGCCTCCGCGGAGAAGGCGGCCCGGTTCGTCCGGATGTGTGATGCCTTCGGGGTGCCGCTGATCGTCCTGGTGGATGTTCCTGGCTATCTGCCCGGCGTCGGGCAGGAGCACGACGGCGTGGTCCGCCGCGGTGCCAAGCTCCTGCACGCCTTCGCCGAGGCATCCGTGCCGCGGATCACCCTGGTGACCAGGAAGGCCTACGGCGGCGCCTACATCGCGATGAACTCCCGCTCGCTGGGCGCGACCAAGGTGTTCGGCTGGCCGACGGCCCAGATCGCGGTCATGGGCGCGGTCGCCGCGGTCCGCGTCCTCAAGCGCCGCGAGCTCGCCGCCGCCCCCGAGGAGGAGCGTGCCGCCCTGGAGGTCAGGCTCGCCGAGGAGCACGAGATCCTCGCGGGCGGCCTGGACCGGGCCATCGAGCTCGGCGTGATCGACGAGGTGATCAAGCCCGAGGAGACCAGGGGCGCCATCGCCAGGGTCCTGGCCCAGGTGACCCCCGCCAGGGGCGCCCACGGCAACATCCCCCTCTGACGGTCGTTCGACGAGCCCTCGCCGGTCCCTGCCGGTGGGGGCTCGCCCGTCTTCCCTGCGCCCTTCCCCGCGCAGGGAAGAGGCGCAGGGCACGTTCCAAACCCATGGCCGGGACGGTCGTCCGCCACAAGGGACGCGGACGTGCCCCCTGGGGCATGCCCGATCAGACGGCGGCGTGCAGCCAGCGGACCGGAGCGCCCTCGCCCGCGTAGCGGAACGACTCAAGCTCGGCGTCCCACTGCTTGCCCAGCAGGCGATCGAGCTCCTCCTCCAGCACCACGCGGCCCTGACGGGCCATCAGCATGGCGGAGCGCAGCCGGTCCTCCGGGATCAGGATGTCGCCGTTCGCCCCGACCACGGCCGTGAAGGCGCCGAGGGAGGGGGTGTAGGCGTGCCGGGTCCCGTCGGCGCCCGGTGAGGCGTCCTCGGTGATCTCGAAGCGGATCCGCTGCCAGCCCATCAGCGACGAGGTGATGGCCGCCGCGGTACCGACACGGGCCTCCCACTCGGCCTGCGCGCGCACATGACCGGGCGCGGCGGGCTGCGGAGTCCAGGTCAGGTCTACGGGCACGCCAAGGACACCTGCGACCGCCCATTCAATATGAGGGCACAGCGCAGGCTGAGCCGAGTGGACGTAAAGCACGCCACGAGCAGACACCGGACCTCCCGTTTCGTACGAGGTGCGCCTTCCCCAACGGCCTCATACCAGGATGATCACAAGTGACTGAAGGAGAGACTACCGTCGGTCGTGACGTCGCACCAGAGGGGGGTCATACCGAGATGTTGTGCCGTGGGCACTTGGCCAGGGCGTCCTCGGGAATGAAGAAAACCCCGTCACCTGGTGATCGCCCCCGGAGGACCAGATGAATACCGGCATAGAACGGGTCGAACCCATCCCCGGTTCGCCCGCCCTGATCAGAAAAGGTCAGCTGCTGACCGACGCCGCGGGCCTCGCGGCCACTGCCCGCTGGGCCGACGCCGTCACCGAGATCGGGGGAATCCACCGGGTGCGTCTGTCTCCGGGCGTGGACGTCTGCGACCTGGTGGCGTCGGTACGGGCGCGGGGCGTGCGCGCCTCCGCCAACCACATCCTGACGGGCCAGCCGCTCTACTTCGGGGGCCCCGCCTCCCGCCCCTTCCCCAGCGCCGCCCTCCCGGCGCCCGAGCCCGCCCCCACCGGGCGCGCGGCGGGCGCCGTGACGGTGGTACTCGCCGACACCGGCCTGGCGGAGCACCCGTGGTGGCAGGGAAGCCCGTGGTTCCTGGAGCGGGGCCGGGAGGCCGACGAGGTGCCCGACTCCGACGGCGACGGCGAACTGGACCTCCAGGCGGGGCACGGCACGTTCATCGCCGGGCTGATCCTGCGGTCGGCCCCGTCGGCGCGGCTGCGGCCGATCCGGGTGCTGGACGGCCACGGCGTCGGGGACGAGGCCGGGCTGCTGCACCTCCTGGAGCGGCTGCGGGCCGACCCGCCGCAGGTGCTCAACCTGTCCTTCGGCGGGCACACCTTCGACGACCGCCCCTCCCCGCTCGTGGAGGCCGCCCTGGAAGCACTGGCCGGTACGGTCACGGTGGCCTGCGCGGGCAACACCGCCTCCGACCGCCCTTTCTGGCCCGCCGCGTCACCCGGGGTGATCGCCGTCGGGGCACTGGATCCGAACGGCGGGGCAAGGGCCCCGTTCTCGGCGTACGGAGCGTGGGTGGACGCGTGTGCCCGCGGTGAGTGGCTGTCCAGCACCTTCCTCGAACACGGGGCGTTCAACGGCTACGCGCGCTGGAGCGGGACCTCCTTCGCCACCGCCCTGGTGAGCGGGGCGATCGCCGCCGCGTGCGTGGACCGGCCCCAGCAGGAGGCCGTGAAGCACGTCCTCGATCCGGCGAGGACCAGGCGGATCCCCGATTTGGGAGTCGCGGTGCCCACGCCGGGCTAAAGTCTCACCCAGAGCATTCACTCGAACACGTAAAGTGTTCTCCGTGATTCCGGAGGTGCGGTGAGCGACCAGCGCGAGATCGACGCCGTGCCGGTGGACGACCAGGTGGCCTGGGACGCGCTGGTCACCCGTTTCACGGGGCTGCTGTGGTCGGCCGTGCGTGCCTACGACCTGAGCCCGGCGGACGCCGCCGACGCGGTGCAGGGCACCTGGCTGCGGCTGCTGGAGAGCCTGCACACCATCCGCGACCCCGACAGGATCGGCTCCTGGCTGTTCACCACGGCCAAGCGTGAGGCGTCCCTCCTGAGCCGTCGGCACCGGGGCGAGCGGCTGGTCGCCGACCTCTCCGACGGCGAGCACGCGTGGCTCGCCCCGGCGGGCGCAGCCCACGCCGATCCCGTGCTCGCCGTGCTGAGCGCCGACGAGGGCCGCCGTCTGTGGCAGGCCGTCGACGAGATGCACGAGCCGTGCCGGTCGCTGTTCCGGCTGATGGCGACTGCCCCCGACGCGGGTGTCCACCAGCTGGCCGGGCGCCTGGGCATGCCCAGCGGCAGCTACGGCCCCACCAGGGGCCGCTGCCTGAGCCGGCTCCGCACCATGCTCATCGCCCGGGAGGCGACATCGTGACGCGACATCCGGCGGCGATCGACGACGAGTCCCTGATAGCCGCGCTGCGCCTGGCCTCGGGAAGTGACCCGGTGCCCGCGCGGGTGACGGCCGCCGCCCACGCGGCCTTCGGCCTGCGGCTACCCGACGCCGTTCAGGCCCGCTCCGTGGTCACGTCCGTGCCGCGAGGCGTCCGGTCCACCGAGGGGGCACGGCTGCTGAGGTTCACCGTGGCCGAACTCACGGTGGAGTTGGAGGTCACCTCCCTGGACGGCCTGGTCGACCTCGCGGGCCAGATCTCCCCCTGCCCAGAGGCGGGCACGCTGGTCGATATCCGCACCCTGCACCTCACGGAGTCGCGTGTGCTGTCCTCGACTGGCCAGTTCGCCGTCACCGGTCTGCCACCGGGCTGGTTCAGCGTGGTGTGCCACCGCCCCGGGTGCTCCCCCGTGGTCACCACCTGGACCCGGATCCGCCCGTAGGTGACCTTCCAGGAGGCGCTCACCGACGCCGAGCACGCGCTCGACCTCTCGGGCAGCGACCCGGCCCGCGCCCTCGCTCTCGCCCGCAGTGTGCTCGCCTCGCTTCCCGCGTCCTGCCGGGCGGATGCCCCGGTCGGCGACGCGACGGAGAGCAGCACGACGAGGAGCGATGCGACAGAGGGCAGCGCGACGAGGAGCGGAGAGCCGAAGATCGGCGCGTCGGAGGACGAGGGGCCGGAGGGCGGAGGGCCTGCCGAGCGCCTCGCGGGGTGCGGGCACTGCGAGACGGAGGCGGTGGCGCACAGGGCGGTGGCGGTGGCGGCGCGCGAGCTGGGCGACCTGCCGTTCGCCGAGGAGCACCTGCGCCGGGCGGTGCGGATAGCGCTCTCGGCGGGGCTGCCGCACCGGGCGGCCCAGGCGCGGCTGTCACTGGTCCACGTCCGTACGGAGCTGGGTCATCCGGAGCAGGCGCTCGCCCTCGCCTCCGACGCCGAGCCCGGCCTCACCCCGGCGGAGGTGGGCAAGCTCGGCGTGCACCGGGCCGTGGCCCTGGCACGGCTCGGCCGCTACCGCGAGGCCGTCGACCACTGCGACCGGGCCGTGCGGGTCCTCGGCGGCGATGTCAGGTTCCTGGCCGGGGCGATGCTGAACCGCGGGCTCGCCCGGGTGTTCCTCGGAGAGTTGGGGGCGGCGGAGGCCGACCTGAGCCGGTGCGCGGAGCTGGCGAGGGGCGCGGGCCTGGAACACGTTCTCGCGCTCGCCGAGGGCAACCTGCCGTTCCTGGCCGCACGGCGCGGCGACCTGCCCGCCGCGTTCAGCGCCTACCGGCGCGCGGAGAGCGTCCTGGTCGGCTACCCGGAGCGGCTGGCGACGGTGCGCTGCGACCTGGCCGAGGCCCTGATCGCCGCCCATCTGCCCGGCGAGGCACGGGTCCTGCTGGAGGCGGCGGTTCCCGAGCTGGCCGCGGCGGGCGCCGGGACGGCACTGGCCGAGGCCCTCCTGCTGCTCGCCAGGGTCGAGTTGCGCACCGGTGATCCGCGCCGCGCAAGGGAGAGCGCGGACCTGGCCGCCCGCGAACTGGCCGCGCAGGGGCGGACGATCCTGGTGCCGGTCGCCGAGGAGATCCTCCTGCGGGCCCGGCTCGCGCTGGAGTCGCCCACGGCGGAGCTGGCGGCGACGATGCTCTCGTGCGCCGACGTCCTCGGCGCCGCCGGGCACCAGGACACCTCGGAGGCGCTCAGGCTCACCGTCGCCGAGGTCTCCCTCGGACTGGGCGATCGGCCCTCCGCCGAGCACCAGCTCGACCTGCTCTCCCGTTCGGGCCACGGGGTGGTCGCCCTGCACGCGACGGCACTACTGCGTTCCCTGGCGGGAGACCGGCGGGGAGCGTTCGCCGCGGTGCTGGCCGGTCTGGCGGAGGTGGGCGCCGAGACGAGGACGTTCGAGGATCCGGTGGTACGCGCGCACGCCGCCAGGGCGGGTGAGCCGCTGGCCCGCTTCGGGCTCGCCCTCGCCGTGCGGACCGGGCGGGGCCACGCGGTCCTGGCCTGGGCCGAGCGGTGGCGGGCGGTCACCGGGGGCGCCGGCCGGCCGCTCGCGCCCCGCCCGGCCGCGCTGCGGGCGGCACTCGGGGAGTCGGTCCTGGTGGAGTTCGTCCGCCACGAGAGCGACCTGGCCGCCGTCGTGGTCACCCGGGACCGGATGACGCTGCGCCGCCTCTGCCCGTTTCCCGCCGTCGCCGAGGCCACCGTCCGCCTCCGGTACGGGCTGCGCAGGACACACCTGCTCGACGGAAGGGCCCCCGAGCCCGGTGCGGAGGCCACGGAGTTGGAACGGCTCCTCTTCGGCCCGCTGCGTGATCGGCTGGCCGACCGGCCACTGGTGATCGTGCCGACGGGGATGCTGCACACCCTGCCCTGGCCACTGCTGCCGATGAACGCCGATCGGCCGGTGACCGTGGCGGCCAGCGCCGCCGCCTGGCTGGCAGGGCGGCGTGTGCCGTCCGTACGGGACGGGAGGGAGGAGGCGGTGCCGATGGCGGTGGCCGGACCGGGACTGCGGTACGCGGAGGCCGAGGCCCGCATGGTCGGCGAGTGCCATCGAGGCACGGAGCGGGTGGCGGCGCGGCGGGCGGAGGTGCTGGCGGCACTGGAGCGGGCCGACGTGGCCCACCTGGCCGCGCACGGGATGTTCTCCCCGCGCAGCCCGCTGCTGTCGAGCATCGACCTCGACGACGGCCCGCTGATGGCGTACGACCTGCTGCGGCTGCGCACCCCGCCCGCTCTGGTGGTGCTGTCGGCGTGTGACGCGGGAATGGCGCACGCCCCCGCGGACGGGGCGCCCCTGGGGCTCGCGGGCACGTTTCTGTCGCTGGGGACGCGGTGCGTGGTGGCGAGCCTGGTGCCGGTGCGCGACGAGGAGACGCTCGCGCTGATGACCGCCTTCCACGAGGCCCTCGCCGCCGGTGACCCGCCCGCGCGGGCGCTGGCCGTCGCGAGCGGGAGGACCGGCGTAGCGGGCTTCGTCTGCTTCGGCCGCGGGGATGAGCCGCCTTGGCCGACCGGGAAGGACCGGCCACCTGAGGCGACCGGCGAGGAGGGAGCGTGACGGTCAGCCGGCGGCGACCGGCCGGGAGGGGTCGCTCACCCAGTCCGACCACGACCCGACGTAGAGCGCGGCCGGGACGCCGGCCACCTCCAGGGCCAGCACCTCGTGCGCCGCCGTCACGCCGGACCCGCAGTAGGCGCCGACCGCGACCCCGGGGACCGCGCCCAGGGTGTTGAAGCGTTCGCGCAGAAATTCTGGCAGGTGGAAGCGTCCGGAGGCGTCGACGTTCTCACCGGTGGGGGCGCTGACCGCGCCCGGGATGTGCCCGGCGACCGGGTCGATCGGCTCGACCTCGCCCCGGTAGCGCTCGGCGGCGCGGGCGTCGAGCAGCACCCCGTCGGCGGCGAGTTCGCCGGCCCCCGCGGCGTCGAGCAGCGGCATCCCGCCCGGCCGCGCCTCGAAGTCGCCTGGCTCGGGGCTGCTCTCCTCGGTTGAGACCGGCAGGCCCTCGGAGATCCAGGCGCGCAGACCGCCGTCGAGGACCCGCACGTCGGAGTGGCCGAAGTAGCGCAGGAGCCACCAGGCGCGGGCGGCGGCCGCGGTGGAGTCGGCCCCGTCGTAGACGACGACGGTCCGGGAGCCGGACACGCCGAGCCGGCGCATCGCCTCCTGGAAAGCCTCGGCGGAGGGCAGCGGATGGCGGCCTCCGCGGCCCCCCTGCCCGGCATGGGCCGTCAGGTCGGTCTCCAGGTCGCAGAAGACGGCGCCGGGGATGTGCCCCTCACGGTAGGAGTCGATCCCGGCCGGCCCGGTGGGCGAGACGGCGAGCTTCCAGCGCACGTCGAGGACGCTCACCTCGGCCAGGTCGGCCAGTTCGGCGGTGGTGATCAGCGGATTCATCGAAAATGCCTCCAGCGTGCGGACCCCGAATTCAGCCGCGGGGCGCATGTCAGCGGGTGCTCGTCTCCAGAAGGGGAACATACTGCTCGGCGGGGGTCAGCGAGCCGTGACAGCCGAGGAAGCTCGCCTCGTGCGGCTCCGCGACCGAGGCGACGATGGCGCAGTCGGTGTAGGGAACGGCGAGGACGTCACCTATCCTGGGCAGCCATTCGCGGCGGACGTCGGGCCCGAACCAGCCGGACTCGACCGCCTCCTGCCGGGACGCCACCCACGCCTTTCCCGCGAGGACCTCGCGCCAGGTGTCGAGGACCGCCGCCGAGGCGCCGGGGGCGGTGTAGAGATGGCGAGCCCTGCTCTCCCCTCCGAGCATGGCGACGCCCTCGCGCAGCGCGGGAAAGGTGTCGACGTCGACGCGATCGGCGACGTTGATCATGCCGTGGTCGGCGGTGACGTACATCGCCGAGCCGGGCGGGAGCGTTTCCGCCAGCCGCTCGGCCATCCGGTCGACCCGGGCGAGCTGGTCGAGCCAGGCCGGGGAGCCCCAGCCGGCGACGTGGCCGATGGAGTCAAGATCACCGTAGTAGACCGAGACGTGGGCCCGGGGCTCGGCCAGCGCGTGGCGGACCCCGGCGATCCGGTCGTCGACCTCGTCGGCCCCGACGAAGCGCACGCCCCGATAGACGGCCCTGTTGAAACCGGTGGTCTCGAACCTGGCCGGGCCGACGTAGCTGACCCGGACGCCGGCCGCCGCCGCGCGCTCGTACACGGTGGGGGCCGGCTGCCACGCGCCGGGCTCGACGGGGGGACCGGGGGCGGTCCAGCGCAGGCAGTTGAGCAGGTAACCGGCGCCGGGCACGGCGAGCTGGTAGCCGAGCATGCCGTGCCCGCCCGGCGGCAGGCCGGTGCCGAGGGTGCTCAGACTGGTCACGGTGGTGGCGGGGAAGCCCGCGGTGAGCACCCCACCGGACATGGACGACAGGAACGGCGCGACGCCGGGATGGGCGCGGAGCAGCTCGGCGCCCATCCCGTCGACGAGGAACAGCAGGACCCGCTCGGCGGGGGCGAGATCCAGCGGGTTGTCGCCGCCCACCCCGACCGCGGCGAGCAGTGAGGCGGACAGGTCCGCGAGCGAGGCCGTCCCGTACGCGGGGACCAGGGGGTTCACGAGGCGGTGCGGGCGGTGGCCTCCGACAGTGCCTTGGCGAAGGCCAGCACGTGGGAGACGGCCTCCGGCCCGTCCGCCGCCTCGCTCACCCGCAGGGAGAGATCGTCGGCCGTGATGGCGCCGGTGTATCCGTGGTCGGACTCGCAGTTCTCGTCGCCGCAGGTGGCCGGCTCCAGATCGACGTGGGAGATGGCTCCCCAGCCGATGGTGAGCGTGACCTCCGTGGGCGGCACCCCCGGCACGTAGGAGGCGGGGTCGGGGACGACCCGGGTGACCGCGACCGACTGGATTCGGCTGAGGCGCACGGCCTCGGTGGTCGTGGAGGCGTGGGAGGCCGAGACTCCCTCCACCGCGGGGTGCTCGTCGGTGTGGCAGACGAGCAGCCGGGTGGGCGAGAGCACCAGCACGGTGACGTGCCTGCGCACCTCCATGGCCGGGTCGAAGGTGGCCTCGTGGTGCACGACGTAGGCGCCCACCTGCTCCTTGCCGAGCGCGGACTCGACCGCGTCGGCGACCAGGTCGGGATAGTAGCCACTGCGGTCGATGGCGTCGCGCAGGCCGGCGGACGAGAGTCGGGTTTCCCTCATGGGTCCATCCTGCCCTGTCCGGGGCGGCGCTTTCACCGGGAGTACGTGAGCTTCGGCCCGCGGTGCAAATCGTGATGCGGTCCGCCCTCGCCTTTTTCCGGCCGTGAAAGCGTCATCGGGGGGTGATCCCGGTGCCGCCGGGCCTCCGTTGCCGGCCGCGAATTTCCCCTCCACCCGGTTTGACGCGACCCTTTCCGGGTTACCGGGAGCGGTAACGGGCGGGGGTGTGCGGCGCCCTGAGCAGCAACAACGGGCGATTTTATTTATTTTCCGTCTTGTTCACATATCTGGGATTTTTTCATCACTCCGGAATGGGAAGCGGTGAATCCCTACCGGAATAGGGGGCGAGAGAACATGGCCGGAGAAGGTCGGGATTCAGCAGGACGGCCTGTCCCAGCGCCGCCCGACCCGCCGAGCCGGACCCGGCCGTGTCTGCCGACCTCGCGGGGCCGGACCCGGCCGGCGTGGCGTACCGGCCTCTCGCGCCTCGCGGCGGCCGTCCCGGTGACCGTCGTGACGGCCGCCATGACGACCGCGGCGGCGACCGCCGTCGGCCCGTCCCTCTCCGGGGCGGGCTTCCCCGGCGACCTGATCCTCACCACGGTCCACGACGGCCCGTTCGAGGCGGGTGACAGCGGCACCTTCTCCATCGATGTCACCGCGAGACCCGACTCCGCCGGGATCACCCGGCCGACCAGGGTCACCTACTACTTCCCCACGGGCCTGACCCCGGTGCGCGCCTCGGGCACGGGCTGGAGATGCCGGATCACGGCGGGAATCGTCGACTGCGACACGCGCGACCTGGTGGCGCCCGGATTCCAGCTCCCCCGGATCACGGTCGGCGTGGCCGTGTCGCGGAACGCCTCGGGAACGCTCACCGCGTCCGGCAGAGCCGCCCATGCCGCCCATGCCGTCCAGGACGGCATGGACATGGTCGATCCCGGCACGGGCGACGCCATGGAGACCGGTCCCGCGCCCGCCACCGTCGCCAGCACGGTCCAGATCATCCCCGCGACCCGGCGGACGGGTTAGCCCCGCGTTCCGTACGTGCCCCACAGTGCCCTGGCCCTCGCGGCGGATCGGATGTGGCCGCTGAGCGGTGACGAAGCGGCATGTGCGCTAGCCGAGGCGCCGGGGACCGCCGTCCGGGCGCGGGCCCTCGTGACTGCGGAGCACGGCGCGGGCACCCAGCACGATCACCCCCGACTCCCCCACCAGCACCGGGTCGAGGGTGAGCCGCGCCACCTCGGGAAGGTCGTCCGCCAGCCGCCCGAGCCGGACCAGCAGGTCCTCCAGTGCCTCGACGGCGACCGGCGGGTAGCCGTACTCGCCGAGCAGAAGGGGTGCGGCGCGCGGCGACCTCACCAGCGCCGCGGCGTCCTCCCTGGTCAGCGGGGCCAGACGGTACGCCTCGTCGCGCAGCAGCCGCGCGGTGATCTCGCCGAGCCCGAAGGAGACCACCGCGCCGAAGGCGGGGTCGTCCATCACACCGGCCACGGTCGGCACCGCGGGCTGCGGGGCCATGCGCTGCACCGCGAGCACGGCACCGGGTTCGAGCTGGCGCTTCAGGTCGGCGTAGGCGTCACGCACCCCGTCGGGACCGGACAGCCCGAGACGTACGGTCCCGGCACGCTTGGCCGCCTCGGGATCCGCGGCCTTCAGCACGACCGGCCAGCCGAGCTTCGACGCCACCTTGACCGCCTCCCGCGGCGACCCCACCGTCTGCGACGGCCAGACCTCCACCCCGTAGTGGGCGAGCAGTTCCGACGCGTCGATCTCGGCCGGGGTGTCCGCGAGCGTCGCGAGCACGAGGTCCCGCGCGGCGCCGAAGTCGATGCCCTCGACCTCCTCGGGCAGTCCGGCCGGCTGCTCCAGCCAGCGCGCGTGCCGCACGACGTGGGCGAGCGCGCGGACCGCCTCCTCCGGTGCGGCGTACGAGGGGATGGAGCCCCTGCCGGGTACGGTGCCGACCCGCAGCTCGTCGAGCATGCCGATCTTGCCTTCGAAGGTGGCGAGCACCGGTTTGCCGCAGTCGCGGGAGGCGCGCAGCAACTCGGCGGCGACCTCCGCCCCGTCGCCGGGGATGGGCGGCATGTAGATCGCGACCACGGCGTCCACGTCCGGGATCACCGAGGCGAGCGCCGTACCGAACTCCTCCGCGCAGGCCCGCGCGCCGAGGTTGACCGGCGGGCGGGGCTCCAGGCCCATCCGCACGCAGGCGTCGGCCGCGAGGAGCGCCATCGCGTCGGAGTTGCTGACCAGTCCCACCCTGGGCCCGGCGGGCAGCGGCTGGTAGGCGAGCAGCTGCGCCACGTCGAACTGCTGGATCAGGTCGTCGACCCTGATCACCCCCGCCTGCTCGAACAGCGCACTGAGCGCGGTGTCCGGCAGGCCGAGCACGGGTGCGGCGTGGCCGGTGGGCACGTTCTGGGTGGTGCCACCGCTTTTGACGACCACGATCGGCTTGCGGCGCGAGATGCGCCGCGCGAGGCGGGCGAACTTGCGAGGATTTCCCAGCGACTCCAGATAGAGCAGGATCACGTCGGTCCGCGGGTCCTCCTCCCAGTACTGCAGCAGGTCGTTGCCCGACACGTCGGCGCGGTTGCCCGCCGAGACGAACGAGGAGATGCCCATGCCGCGCTGGGCCACCCGCTGCAGCAGCGCGGTGCCCAGGGCTCCCGACTGGCTGAAGAACCCGACCCGTCCGAGGCCGGGGAGGGTGGCGGCGAGCGTGGCGTTCAGCCGTATCGCGGGGTCGGTGTTGGCGATGCCGAGGCAGTTGGGACCGACGACCCGCAGGCCGTACGCGCGGGCGATGCGCGCCAGCTCGTCCTGCCTTGCCCGGCCTTCCTGACCGGTCTCCCCGAATCCGGAGGAGACCACGATCAGCCCGCGTACGCCCTTCTCCGCGCACTCCTTGACCACGTCGATCACCCCGTCGGCGGGCACCGCGAGCACCGCGAGGTCCACCTCGCCGTCGATGGCCGTCACGCTCGGATAGGCCCGCACCCCCGCGACGGCCCGCGCCTCTCGGTGCACTGGGTAGACCGGGCCGGTGAAGTCGGCGCCGAGCAGGTTGCGCAGCACGGTCTGGCCGACGCCGCCCGGTTCTCGGCCCGCTCCCACGACCGCCACCGAACCGGGTGAGAGCAACCGCTCGATGGAACGGGACTCGGCACGGTGCTCGCGGGAGGCGGTCACCTCCTGGGCGGTCTCGGTCGGGGTGAGGTCGAGGGTCATCCTCACCACGCCGTCGGCGAAACGGCTCTGCGCGGTGTAGCCGACCTGCTTGAGCACCGCCATCATCTTCTGGTTGGCGGGCAGCACGTCGGCGACGAAGCGGGCGATCCCCTTCTCCCTCGCGGTGGCGGCCAGGTGTTCCAGGAGTACGGAGGCGACTCCTCGGCCCTGGTGGGCGTCCTCGACGAGGAAGGCGACCTCCGCCTCACCGGGCTCGATCCGGTCGTAGCGGATGACCGCCACCATCTCGGTGCCGATCGTGGCGATCAACGCCACCCGGCTGTCGTAGTCGACGTTGGTGAACCAGGTGATCTCCCGCTCCGACAACCGCGGCCGGGGGCCGAAGAAGCGGAAGTAGATCGACTCGTCGGACAACCGACCGTAGAAGGAACGCAACCGGTCGGCGTCGGCGGGCCGAATCGGGCGTACGTGGGCGGTTCCACCGTCCGACAGAACGACGTCCGCCTCCCAGTGAGCGGGATACTGAGCAGCCTCCACAGTCCCGAGAGTAGACGTGAATCTCACATAACAGACCACTCGGGCGAATTCACGCAACGCTTGTGCATCGACTGTGGTGCGGTGTCCGGTCAAGGCCCCATACGCTGGCCGGAAGCTGTTAAGTTTTTCGCGGTTACAGGCACGGCCAGAGGTATGGCTTGAAGCATGTCTAGAGGCAGGTCGGCATCGAAGGCAGCAAGGTGGTGACATCATGACGCGGGTGGTCGTGGTGGGCGATCTCATGACCGACGCGGTCGCGCGTGCTCGCTACCCGTTGGCCCGGGCCAGTGACACACCGGCGATCGTCACCATGCACGGCGGTGGTTCGGGCGCCAACATCGCCTCCTGGCTCGCCGTCGAGGGCACCGAGGTCGCCTTCATCGGGCGACGTGGCGCCGACATCACGGGCCGTAACCGCGACATGGAGCTGATGGGGTACGGCGTCGACGCCCGTCTCGTCATGGATCCCGAGCGCCCGACCGGCACCTGCGTGGTGCTCGTCACCCACAAGGGCGAGCGCACCATGCTGTCCGACCCCGGCGCGAACGCGGCGCTGTCGCCCGAGGACCTGCCCCGCGACCTCTTCTCCCAGGGCGGGCACCTGCACCTGTCCGGCTACACCCTGATCAACGAGGGCTCCCGCGACGCCGGCAGGGCCGCCCTGGAGATGGCCCGCCGTGCGGGGATGTCCGTCTCGGTCGACTGCTCATCCTCCGCTCCCCTGGAGCGCACCGGCGCCGAGCCCTTCCTGGAGTGGACGCAGAGCGCCAAGCTGCTGTTCGCCAACGCCGACCAGGCGAAGGTCCTGACCGGCCGCGACGACCCCTCCGCGGCCGCCAAGGTCCTCACCGCCTGGTTCCCGCAGGTCGTCGTCAAACTTCGCGACGAGGGCGCGCTCTGGTACGCCAACAACCGCCCCGAACCGATCAAAGTCCCCGCCGAGACCATCGAACGCGTGGTCGACGGCACCGGCGCCGGTGACGCCTTCACCGCGGGCTTCCTCCCGGCGTGGCTGGGCGGCAAGCCCCCGGCCGAGGCCCTCGCCTCCGGCTGCCACCTCGCCTCCCGGGCCATCTCGCACCTCGGCGCCCGCCCCCGCCTCTGACCCGTCCCTCGCGGGTTCACCGATCTTGAACGTGCGGCAGACCTGGTCCCGCGTTCCGCACGTGCCCCCGGCTCCCCCTGAGGCGATTACCCGCCGCACCGATCGGACATCGCCGCCGAATCGCGACGACGCGGAACGCGCTCATCACGGATCAGAACGTCGGATTCGAAAAACCCCTTGACCAGGCTCAAAACCGCCTGCCGTTATTGGCTGTTCCATTGTTTCCCGAGGTCGGAGTAGCGACTGCCGCAAGGGGCATGCCGTCTCGGTGAGTGAGTCTTCGGAGTCCGGTCATCGTCATGATGACGGGCTCGCGCAGCCCCCGGTGGAGCCGGAGCCCGAGCTTGAGGACGCCTTCGACCGTCTGGTCAGCGAGGGTTCTGCGCGGTTGGCGCGGCCGTGGCCGACGTTGGTGGTGACCGGCCTGCTGGGTGGGATCGACGTCGGCACCGGGGTGCTGGCGTACCTGCTGGTCAAGGAGGCGACCGGGTCGGCGATTCTGGCCGGGCTGGCGTTCAGCATCGGTTTCGTCGCGCTGTTGCTGGCCCGTAGCGAGCTGTTCACCGAAAACTTCCTGGTACCGGTGGCCGCGGTCGCGGCCCGCCGTGGATCCGTGGGTGAACTGGCCAGGTTGTGGGCGGTGTCGCTGGTGGCCAACCTGGCCGGCGGGTGGGGAGTCGCCTGGTTGATCATGCAGGCTTTTCCCCGGCTGCATCGGACGGCTGTGGAGGCCGGCAACCACTTCGCGGATCTGGGGACGAACCTGCATTCGTTCTCTCTCGCGGTGCTGGCCGGCATGGTGATCACGTTGATGACCCGGATGCAGCACGCCACCGACGATCTCGGGGTCCGGTTGGTGCCCGCCGTGTTGTTCGGCGCTCTGCTGGCCGGTGGTCAGCTGTTCCACAGCGTGCTGGACTCGATCCTGATGTTCACCGCCCTGATCACCGGCCAGGCTCCGTTCGGTTACCTCGACTGGTTGGCGGCGTTGGGCTGGGCCGTCATGGGCAACCTCGTCGGCGGTGTCGGTCTGGTGACCTTCCTGCGGCTGGCGCGGGTGCCACACCGCCTCGCCGAGGAACGCGCCCACCACGACTGACAACGTGACACGGCCGTCCACCGGACCAGACTTACTCGTCTAGCTGGTGACCGCGAGGGCGAGAGGCAGCACGGCGGGGGCTCCGGCGTGACGGAGCAGCGCGGCTCCCAGCGTCATCGTCCATCCGGTGTCGACCAGGTCGTCGACGAGCAGGATCGGGCCTCCGGCCCCGGCGACGGCCGCCCCCAGGGCGGCGGGCATGGCGAGGGTGCCCCGGATCGCCTGGACGCGCTGCGCGCTGTTGAACTGCCGTCCGGGCGAGCCCGACCGATAACCGAGGTCGCCCAGGTAGGACAGGCGCCCCACCTGGGCGAGCCGCTCGGCCAGGCTACGGACGAGTTGGGGACGGCTTCCCGAGGGCACCGCGACGACGCCGACCGGTCGCCGGCCCCACTCCCAGGACGAGAGCACCTTGATCACGGCGGCGAAGACGTCGTCGGGGACCGGCCCGTCGGAGGCGCCGTCGGCGAGGAGGCCCCGCAGGCGGTTGCCCCAGCCGATGTCGGTGAGCCTGCCCAGCACCCTCCCCGGCTCGGCACCCAGCTCCGGCTTGATCCTGCCCTTGAGGTCGGCCAGCCCGGTCGGCCACTGCCTGCGGGCCTCGATGTCCACTCCGGGCCGCTGGAGCCGGTCGGCGGCCGACCGTACGGCCCGCTCGTCCACCTCGGGCGAGCGGTGGCCGCCGGTGCAGTTGTCGCAGCGCCCGCAGGGTGAGGCGGTGTCGTCGTCAAGACGGCGGCGCAGGAACTCCTCACGGCAGCCGGTGGTGTCGAGGTAGTCGAGCATGGCCCGCTGCTCGGCCTCCCGCTCGGCGGCGACCCTGGCGTAGCGGGGGGCGTCGTACGCCCAGGGCTCGCCGGTGGACTCCCAGCCGCCCTTGACCCGGCGCACCGCGCCGTCGACGTCGAGGACCTTCAGCATCGTCTCCAGGCGGCTCCTGCTGAGGTCCACCCGGTTCTCCAGGGCGGCCGTGGACATCACGCCGCCCTCCTCAAGCGCAGCCAGCACGGCGCGCACCACGGGCTCGGGAGGGAAGGCCAGCGAGGCGAAGTAGGCCCAGATGTCGCGGTCCTCCGCGCCGGGCAGCAGGATCACCTCGGCACGCTCGACCCCTCGGCCCGCACGGCCGACCTGCTGGTAGTAGGCCACCGGGGACTGGGGTGCGCCGACGTGCACGACGAAGCCGAGGTCGGGCTTGTCGTAGCCCATACCGAGCGCGGAGGTCGCGACCAGCGCCTTGATCTTGTTGTCCAGCAGCGCCTGCTCGGCGGCGAGCCGCTCGGCCTGCTCGGTCTGCCCCGAATAGGCGATCACCTCATGGCCCTGCTCACGCAGGTAGGCGGCGATCTCCTGGGCGGCGGCCACGGTGAGCGTGTAGACGATGCCGGAACCCGGGAGCTCGTGCAGCGTCTGGGCGAGCCAGGCCAGACGCTGCTCGGCGCCGCGCAGGCGCACGACCCCGAGGTGGAGGCTGTCGCGCTCCAGCGCGCCGCGCAGCACGAGCGTCTCCTCGCCCATCTGCTCCGCGACGTCGCGGGTGACCCTGGCGTTGGCCGTGGCGGTGGTCGCGAGGATCGGCACGCCCTCGGTGAGCTCCTCGAACAGCGTGCGCAACCGCCGGTAGTCGGGGCGGAAGTCGTGACCCCAGTCGGAGATGCAGTGGGCCTCGTCGACCACGATCAGGCCCGCGCTCTCGGCCAGCTCGGGCAGCACGTGGTCGCGGAAGTCGGGGTTGTTGAGCCGCTCGGGGCTGACGAGCAGCACGTCGACCGCGCCCTCGGCGACCTGGTTGTAGACCTGCTCCCACTCCTCGGGGTTGGCGGAGTTGACCGTGACCGCGGTGATCCCGGCGCGTTCGGCGGCGGCGATCTGGTTGCGCATCAGGGCCAGCAGCGGTGACACGATGACGGTCGGCCCCTCGCCCAGCTCGCGCAGGAGCGCGGTGGCGATGAAGTAAACCGCCGACTTGCCCCAGCCGGTGCGCTGCACCACGAGCACCCGGCGCCGGTCCATCACCAGTGCCTTGATCGCCGCCCACTGGTCCTCGCGCAGCCGGGCGTGCTCCCCGGCGAGCGCCCGCAGCCGCTCCTCGGCCTCTTCGCGCAGCATCAGCTCTTCGCTCACCCGGTCATTGGTACCAGGTCTCGCCGACTGTTTTCCCCCGGTACGGCACACGCGTGCCTCCGCGCGGTGTCGGGAGCTGGGGACCTGACGGGCTCCGCGCCGTGATTTGATGCATCCACTATGGACGTCACCACCTGGTATCTCGAACAGACCTCCCGCTCGGACCTGCTGCCCGCCAAACCTCCGTCGGTCGAGGTCGACATCGTCCGCGCCGAGCTGCCCTCGCCGGAGTTCAGCCGGTTCCTCACCACGGCCGTCGGCGGAGACTGGCACTGGACCAACAAGCTTCCGTGGACCTGGGACGAGTGGGCCGACTGGCTCGCCGGGGGCGTGGAGACCTGGGTGGCCTACCATCGCGGCACCCCCGCGGGCTTCGTCGAACTCGCCCCCCAGGACGACGCGACGGTCGAGATCACCTCCTTCGGCCTCCTGGCGTGGGCGATCGGCCAGGGCATCGGCGGTCACCTGCTGGAGGTCGGCACGGCCAGGGCCTGGGACCTGGCCGACCGGCAGCCGGAGCGGGAGCCGACCCGGCGGGTGTGGCTGCACACCTGCTCACTTGACAGCCCGGTGGCTCTCGCGAACTATCGGGCACGCGGTTTCAGGGTCTACGACACCAGGGTGAACGTGCCCGGCGACGAACACGAGGGCGAGACCCCCGGCCCCTGGCCGGGAGCGGGTCCTCGGACCCGCGTTCTTCCCGCCCTCGGCACCCCGCCAGGACGGCCCCAGCACCCACGGGCGGACCGGCAGGAACGGCTCTGACACCCGCGGGCAGGCCGTAAGGCCCGGAAGTGTCGGACGGGCTGGGTATCGTATCCAGTCCCGGTACGATACCCGGTCGCCCCCGTCACCGGCCTCCCGCCGGACATCCCGGTCAAGGCTCCCCGGGGAGCCGGCGCCAACGGTTGGACCACGAAGACAGAAGGAGGATGCGCCTCCCCCCGCCTGACGGCCGGGGCACGCGCGCAGGAAATCAGATGGCTCGACGGACGACCACACCCCCGACAGACGAGGGCTTCGAGGAGCGGATCGTCGACATCGACGTTTCCACCGAGATGCGCACCAGCTTCCTCGAATACGCATACTCGGTCATCTACCAGCGTGCGCTGCCGGACGCCAGAGACGGCCTCAAGCCGGTCCAGCGCCGGATCCTCTACTCGATGAGCGAGATGGGCCTGCGGCCCGACAGGGGCCACGTCAAGTCCTCGCGCGTCGTCGGCGACGTGATGGGCAAGCTGCACCCGCACGGCGACACCGCCATCTACGACGCGCTGGTCCGCATGGCCCAGCCGTTCTCGATGCGTCTGCCGCTCATCGACGGGCACGGCAACTTCGGCTCCCCCGACGACCTGCCCGCCGCGATGCGCTACACCGAGGCCCGGCTCGCCTCGGCGGCGATGGCCGTGGTCCAGTCGATCGACGAGGACACGGTCGATTTCAAGCCCAACTACGACGGCCAGGAGACCGAGCCCACGGTCATGCCGTCGGCCTTCCCCAACCTGCTGGTCAACGGTGCCACCGGCATCGCGGTCGGCATGGCCACCAACATGGCGCCGCACAACCTCGTGGAGGTCGTCGCCGCCGCCCGCCACCTGATCAAGAAGCCGGACGCGACGCTCGACGACCTGATGCGGTTCGTCCCCGGCCCCGACCTGCCCACCGGCGGCACGATCATCGGTCTCGACGGCATCCGCGACGCGTACGCCAAGGGCAGGGGCACCTTCCGGATGCGCGCCAAGTGCGCCATCGAGCAGGTCAGCCCTCGCCGCAAGGGCATCGTCGTCACCGAGCTGCCCTTCAACGTCGGCCCCGAGCGGGTGGTCACCAAGATCAGGGAGCTGGTCACCGCCAAGAAGCTCCAGGGCATCTCCGACCTCAAGGACCTCAGCGACCGGCACAAGGGCCTCAGCCTGGTCATCGAGATCAAGAACGGCTTCATCCCCGAGGCCGTGCTGGAGGAGCTCTACCGGCTCACGCCGATGGAGGAGACCTTCGGCATCAACAACGTCGCCCTCGTCGACGGCGAGCCGCGCACGCTGGGCCTGCGCGAGCTGCTCCAGGTCTACGTCGACCACCGCATCGACGTGGTCCGCCGACGCTCGCTCTACCGCCGGCGCAAGCGCGAGGAGCGCCTGCACCTCGTCGAGGGCCTCATCGTCGCCCTGCTCAACATCGACGAGGTCATCCAGGTCATCCGCTCCTCCGACAACTCCGCCCAGGCCCGCGAGCGCCTGATGGAGATCTTCGAGCTGTCGGAGATCCAGGCCAACTACATCCTCGACACCCCGCTGCGCCGCCTGACCCGCTACGACAAGCTGGAGCTCGACCGCGAGAGCCAGACCCTGCGCGACGAGATCGCCGAGCTGACCGCGATCCTGTCCTCCGACGACAGGCTCCGCAAGGTCGTCTCCGACGAGCTCGCCCAGGTCTCCAAGACCTTCGGCACCCCGCGCCGCACGGTGCTGCTGGAGTCCTCAGGGGTCGCGAGAAACGTCTCGGTCCCCCTGGAGGTGGCCGACGACCCCTGCCTGGTGCTGTTCTCCTCCACCGGCCTGCTGGCCCGCACGTTCGACGCCTCGCCGCTGGCCGGCGACGGCGAACGCTCGGCCCACGACGTGCTGGTCTCCGTCGTGCGGAGCACGGTCAGGGGTGAGGTGGGCGTGGTCACCAACCAGGGGCGGATGATCCGGGTCCAGGTCGTCGACCTGCCCACGCTGCCCCGTTCGAACAACCCGCCGTCGCTGTCGGGAGGCCACCCGGTCGCGGAGTACGTCACCTTCAACCCGGGCGAGACGGTCGTCGGCATCGGCTCGCTCGATCCCGAGGGGCCCGGCCTCGCGCTGGGCACGGCGCAGGGGGTGGTCAAGCGGGTCGTCCCCGACTACCCGGCCAACCGCGACGACTTCGAGGTGATCACCCTCAAGGAGGGTGACACCGTGGTGGGCGCTGTGGAGCTGGAGAACGAGAACCACGATCTCGTCTTCATCACCTCCGAGGCCCAGCTGCTGCGCTACTCCGCCTCCATCGTCCGCCCGCAGGGCCGCCCCGCGGGCGGCATGGCCGGTGTACGGCTGGACGGCGACGCCGTGGTGATCTGGTTCGGCGCGGTCGATCCCGCCCGCGAGTCACAGGTCGTGACGATCGCCGGTTCCTCCACGGCGCTGCCGGGCACCCAGATCGGCGGCGCCAAGATCTCCGACTTCGCCGAATACCCGCCGAAGGGCAGGGGCACCGGCGGGGTCCGCGTCCAGCGCTTCCTCAAGGGCGAAGACATCCTGCTGCTCGCCTGGGCCGGTCCCGGCCCGGCCCGCGCGGTCTCGGCCGTCGGCAAGCCCGTGCCTCTCCCCGAGGAGCTGGGCCGCCGTGACGGCTCCGGCGTACGGCTCACCCACACCGTGTCGGCCGTGGGCGGCGCCCTCGGCTCCGAAGGCGGCGAGGAGGGCTCCGAGGCGGCTCCCCCGCAGGAGTGACCCCCGCCCGCGAGAAGGGCCCCGGGGATTCCGCGTGATCCCATGAGGCGGTCGGCGAGGTTTCCCGCGGAAGGCCCCCGCGTCACGCGGCAGCAGTGGCGCGGGGGCCTTCCGCGGGAGACGCCATCGGTGCGGAGGCCCTGAGATCGCTCAGGACGGTCAGTCGACGCACAGGCAGAACGGGTGCCCGGCAGGGTCGAGAAAGACCCGGAAACCCTCATCCTCGCCCGGCTGGTAGGGGTGTTTGGACGCGCCGAGCGCCAGCACCTCCTTTTCCGCCTCATCGAAGTCCTCGACCGTCACATCGATGTGAAACTGCTGGGGCCGTTCGGCGGTGGGCCACTCCGGTGGCCGATGGTCGGGAACCCGTTGGAAGCAGAGCCGCCCTGGCCCATCCCCGGTGACCACCACCCAGTCGTCCTCGACTCCGGCGATCTTCCAGCCCAGAAGGGCACTGTAGAAGTCGGCCAGTCGCCTGGGATCTGGACAGTCGAGGACGATCGACCTCAGCTGCGCGATTCCCATGTTTCCTCCTGATCTTGACACCGGTGAAGATCTCATGGCGGTCTCGCCGGAAGCCTCAGGTGCGTTCCGTGCCGACCGGGCCCGAGGCGCGGGGGGGGGCGGGGCCCGGGGGGGCGGCCCGCCCGGCCCCCCCGGCCGAGCGGAGCCCCCCGGCGCCGCCCGCCCCCCCCCCCCGCAGACGACCCC